>JAKOMY010000191.1 GCA_022702225.1 Microbacteriaceae bacterium
CGCCGCCTGTCGGACAACTTTGTCGAGAGGGTCACGCGGGGGAAATACAGCGGAAACGCGTGGTTCCTAGCATCGGAGCATCGCCGGATGTTGGTCACACCAACACTGACGCAGCCGCCTCGAGCGGCTCGCCCCGTTGCCGTGGCTCCCGTCCCGACGCTTGTCTTCTCGACTCCTCCGGAGGCCCTCGTGTCTGCCGCTCCACCCGTCTCCATCGCCGCTCTGCGCGGTGTGCGCCTCACCTCCGGCGCGCTCGTCGACATCGCGATCGACGGCGACGAGGTGCTCGCGGTGGTGCCGGCCGGCAGCCCCCTCCCCGAGACCGATGGCGAGATCCTCGACCTCGACGGATACCTCGTCACGACGGCCGGAGCCGAGCCGCACGCGCACCTCGACAAGTCCCAGTCCTGGGATGCCATCGACCCCCCGTTCGGCGACCTCGAGCGCGCGATCGAGAGCTGGCACGCTTTCGCCGCGACGCTCGACGAAGACGACACGTTCGAGCGAGCACGCGCCACGGCGCTGCGGATGCTGGCATCCGGGATCACCTCCATCCGCACGCACGTGGACCTGCTGCGCGGAGAGGACGCCCTCACGGGCGTGCGCGCCCTGGTCCGGCTGCGCGCGGAGCTCGAGGGGATCATGGACCTCGAGCTCGTCGCCCTCGGCGGCCCCACCGTGCCCGACGAGGTGTTCGAGGCCGCCCTCGACGCCGGGATCGACCTGGTGGGCGGGGCTCCGCACCTCGCCGACGACCCGATTGCCGACCTCGAGCGGCTCATCGCCCTCGCTCGTCGCCGCGATGTCGGACTCGATCTGCACACCGACGAAAGCCTCGCCGGGGCGGACACCCTCGCCGCCTACGCCCGAGCCGTCACCGGGTGGCACCGCCCTCGCACCGCGGGCCACTGCGTGCGCCTGAGCATGATGCCCGAGACCGCTCTCGAGAACCTTGCGGCCGAGGTGCGTGCCGCCGACATCGGCG
The DNA here is from genome assembly GCA_022702225.1 of Microbacteriaceae bacterium. Taxonomy (GTDB): domain Bacteria; phylum Actinomycetota; class Actinomycetes; order Actinomycetales; family Microbacteriaceae; genus Microbacterium. The sequence goes on from JAKOMY010000191.1 coordinate 986, forward strand.
TCATCGCCCTCCCCATCACCAACCTGTACCTGCAGGGATGGGGCGCCGACCACGCCATCCCCCGCGGGATCGCACCGATCGGTCGCCTGAAAGACGCGGGCGTCCGCGTCGCGGCGGGCGCCGACAACGTGCGCGACCCCTTCAACCCCGTGGGGCGCTGCGACCACCTCGAGACCGCCTCGCTGCTCGTCAGCGCGGCCCACCTCGCCCCGGCGGAGGCCCTGGATGCCGTCACCATCGGCGCCCGCGACGTGATGGGCCTGCCGATGGCCGGACCCGTCGCCGGAGCGCGCGCCGACCTCGTGGCGGTGAAAGCGGACTCGCTCGGCGACGCCGTGGCCTTCGCCAGCGCCGACCGCGTGGTGCTGCATCGCGGCCGGCTCGTCAGCCGCACCACCGTCTCGACCCAGACCGCTCTTGCCACCCTCGTCCCCGCCCCCGAACGGAAAGTGAGCGCCCCGTGACCCTGGCCTCTCCCGCCCCGGCATCCGTCGCGGATCCCACCGCGCCGCTGCTGGACTTCCGGAACGTCGCCATGACGTTCCCCAACGGCACCACCGCCCTCTCCGGCGTCGACCTCACCGTTCAGCGCGGCGAGTTCGTCAGCGTGGTCGGCCCTTCCGGCTGCGGAAAGTCGACCCTCCTGCGCATCGCCTCGGGTCTCGAGACCGCGAGCGAAGGCACCGCCACCGTGGCCACCGACCGCATCGGCTACGTCTTCCAGGACGCGACCCTGCTGCCCTGGCGCGATGTGCGCTCCAACGTCGAACTGCTCGCCGAGCTCAACTGGCAGCCCAAGCGCGTGCGCGCGCCGAAGGCGCAGTGGGCCATCGACCTCGTCGGCCTGAACGGCTTCGAGAAGCACCTGCCCAAGCAGATGTCGGGCGGCATGAAGATGCGCACCTCGCTCGCGCGGTCGCTGACCCTCGACCCCGAGCTGTTCCTGTTCGACGAGCCGTTCGGCGCCCTGGACGAGATCACCCGCGAGCGTCTGAACGACGAACTGCTGAAGATCTTCGTCGCCCAGAAGTTCGGCGGACTGTTCATCACCCACTCGGTCTCCGAGGCCGTCTACCTCTCCACCAAGGTCGTCGTGATGTCGGGCCGCCCCGGCCACCTCGTCGACACCTTCGAGGTCCCCTTCGACATGCCCCGCGATCCCGAGATCCGCTACACCGGTGAATTCGCGAAGCTCGTCGGCGAGGTCTCCCACGCCCTCCGGGAAGGACACTCATGAGCACCACATCCGCAGAGCCCGTCGTCTCCGACGCAGCCGAGTCCTCGGCATCCACTCCCCCCGTCGAGCCGCCCCGCCCCCGCGCGGCGAAAGCCCGTCGCGGGTTCGGCGCGCGGGCCGCCCTGCTGGGCCCGCCGCTCGGCGTCCTCGTCGTGCTGCTGGGCATCTGGTACGCGATCTCGATCACCCTCAGCGCCTCGGGCAAGGGCTTCCTCATGCCCATGCCGCACGAGATGTTCACCTCGGGCTTCTTCGACCCGCAGGTGAGCAGCGACATCTGGATCGCCCTGTTCCGCACCACCGGGGTCGCCCTCGCGGGCCTCGGGATCGCGATGATCATCGGCATCGGCTGGGCCATCGCCATGTCGCTCGCCCGCTGGGTCGAGCGCTCGACCTACGCCTACGCGGTGGTGCTGCAGTGCATCCCGATCCTCGCGCTCGTGCCGCTGGTCGGCTTCTGGTTCGGTTACGAGTTCCTCGCCCGTGTCATCGTCTGCGTGCTGATCTCGCTGTTCCCGATGGTGTCGAACACGCTGTTCGGCCTGCAGTCGGTCGACAAGTCGCAGCGCGAGCTGTTCCGCCTGCAGAAGGCCGACAAGTGGACGGTGCTCACCAAGCTCACCCTCCCCGCCGCCCTGCCCTCGATCTTCGTGGGAATGCGCACCTCGGCCGGACTCTCGGTCATCGGCGCGATCGTCGGCGACTACTTCTTCCGCCGCGGCGAGCCGGGCATCGGCTCGCTGATCGCCAACTACCAGTCGCGTCTGCAGAGCGCCGAGCTGTTCGCGGCGATCCTCGCGGCCTGCCTGCTGGGTGTCGCGATCTTCGCCTTCTTCGGCTGGCTGTCGAAGGTGGCCGTGGGCCGCTGGTACGACAGCACCCTCTGACCCGACCTCCTCGAATTCCGGATGCCACGGCTCCTCCCGCGCATACGCACGGGAGCGGCATCCGGCGTACCCGAAACACCCGCACCCGAGAGCTCCACCCGTCACAGAAAGCGAACCAGCATGCAGCGCTCCACCCTCCTCCGCGGCACCGCCGTCACCGGCGCCGTCGCGATCGCCCTCACCCTGACCTCCTGCGCCGGCAGCGCCGCGGAGACCGCGCCGTCCGCGGCCGACATGGAGATCGGTTCCGTCGACCTCTCGGCCGACTGCCCCTCGACGGTCGTCATCCAGACCGACTGGAACCCCGAGGCCGAGCACGGTCACCTCTACGAGATGATCAAGGACAACTTCACGATCGACGCCAACACCAAGGCCGTCACCGGCCCGCTGATGTCGGACGGCGAGTACACCGGCGTCAACCTCGAGATCCGCGCCGGCGGCCCGGCCATCGGCTTCCAGACCGTGTCGGCCCAGATGTACCAGGACGACTCGATCACCCTCGGCTACGTCAGCACCGACGAGGCGATCCAGCTCTCGAGCACGACCCCGACCAAGGCCGTGTTCGCCCCGCTCGACATCAGCCCGACGATGGTCATGTGGGACCCCGCGACCTACCCCGACGTCCAGACCATCCAGGACGTCAAGCCCGCACTCGAGAAGAACAAGGGCGTGTGGCGCTACTTCGACGGCTCGGCGTACATCGAGTACCTCAAGAGCTCGGGCCTCGCCTCGTCCGACGTCCTCGACGGCTCGTACGACGGCACCCCGTCGAACTTCGTCGCCGCGGGCGGCAAGGACATGCAGCAGGGCTTCGCGTCGGCCGAGCCGTACGTGTACCAGAACGAGGTCTCGGCCTGGGGCAAGCCCGTCAAGTTCGCGCTCATCCACGACGCCGGGTGGCAGACCTACCAGTCGTCGGTGTCGGTCAAGGCCGACAAGTTCGACGAACTGAGCCCGTGCCTGTCGAAGCTCGTCCCCGTGCTGCAGAAGGCGGGCGTCGCGTACTACAAGGACCCGTCCGCCGCGAACGACCTCATCCTCAAGCTCGTCGACGAGTACGCCACCGGCTGGACCTACACGCAGGGCGTGGCCGACTACTCCGTGAAGACGCAGAAGGAGCTCGGCCTGGTCGGCGACGGCCCCGACTCCACCTACGGCAACTTCGACGACGGCCGCTTCGAGGACTTCTTCACCAAGGCGAGCAAGGTCTACACCGACCTCGGCACCCCGCC
>JAKOMY010000198.1 GCA_022702225.1 Microbacteriaceae bacterium
GTGTCGAGGAAGTCGGCCGTCTTGCGCATCTCGACGGCGTTGCCCCATGTGATCGACGAGGGCGAGTGGATCATCATCTGGCTGCCGGGACTCATGACGGTCTCGTCGCAGCTCGCTGCGATGAACGATGCGGCGGATGCCGCGAGTCCGTCGACGACGGCGACGACGTTCGCCTTGTGCGCGCCGAGCATGTTGAGGATGGCCATGGCCTCCCACACCTCGCCGCCGGGCGAGTTGATGCGGAGGACGATCTGCTCGACAGAGTCCGGCAGGGAGTCGAGTACGCGTCCGACGTCCTCGGTGGAGATGCCCCACCATCCGCCCCACGAGGCGATCGGGCCGTACATGCGGATCGTCGCGACGGTCGCGTCGCCGCCCTCGGCCGTCGGCGCGGTGACAGCGCTGAAGAACTGGGCCTTGCTCTCCGGGGGCTCCATCGAGCCCCAGAATCGGCGCGGCTGATGCTCCCGGTCGCTGTCCCGCGCCTTGCGGTCGGCGATGGCCGGTCGGATGTCGTTCATGCGGCCTCCTTGGCTGCTGGCGTGACGGGTGCGGCGCGCCGGGTGCTGACGTCAGCGATGGGCAGGCCGAAGCGATCGCGGGCGAAGTCTTCGAGCTTGTCGTCGGGGCGCACGGCGCCGGACTGGATGAGCTGCGCGAGCGATGCCGTGGTGACGGGCTGGCGTTCGCCAATTTCGGCGGCTACGAGGCGGGGTGCGGGTTCTGTCGGCCCCCAGTTCTTGTCGACGAGGTCCTCGATGACGTGCTGTTGGGTGACGTCGGCGATGTGCTGGGCGACGGCGTTCAGCGAGTCGGTGAAGAAGTTCGCGAACGTCGATCCCAGAGCCCAGGAACCGGTCTCGGTCCCGAGGTTGAGGAAGTGTGCCAGCACGGCGCGCGCGATCTGCTCGTCGTAGTAGCGAATGGGCTTGTCTGTGTCGGGCAGGTCACCCTCGACACCGAGGAACTTCAGCGATGCTCCGTTTGGCAGCGACGCGCCCGAGGCCTCGCCGGCGCGTGCGTTCTTCGCGATGTCCAGACCGCGGGCGATTTCGGCGTCTGCCCACGCGATGATCTGCTCGTAGTCAGCGCCCTCGGCGGGAGGCGCGCTGGTGTACGTCGGAAGCCCGAGCCCGTTTCGTTCGGCGGTGAGTGCTTGGATGCGCAGGACCCGGTCCTTGAGCAGCCACATCTTGTAGGCCGACCGGAGCAGGGACTCACCGATCCAGTTGGCGCCCTCGCGCTCGTTCACGTACGCGACGAGCGCGCTGACGGGGATGAGCTGTTCGACGTCGTACTGATGGATGCCTTCGAGGCCTCCGTCGCGGGCGACCTTGATCTCGCGGATGGTGCGCGGCGGCCGCCATGCGAGCTTCGAGAGGCGCGTGCGGCCGGTCGACTGGTCGTACACCTGCTCGAAGAAGGAGTGGCCGTAGACGAGCTCGAGAAGTGCCAGCCGCAGGTGCTCCTTCCATGAGAACCGCCCCTTGGTCCGGAGCGGGGCGACCGGTGCCTGTCCCTTGATGGGGAGGCCCAGGTCTTCGGCGACGAGACGTGTGACCTCCTCGCGGCATCCCGTCCCGTCGATGGCCCATTCGGTGCGCATGATCGGGAGGGTCACCGCGCGGATGACCGACTTGACCTGAGGGTCTTCGCGCCGCATCCGGTCGAAGACGTTCAGCGACTGGGGCCACTGCAGCTCACGGTTGGTCTCATTGATCTCCGCGGTGAGCCCCGCCCAGGATCGGACACTGCCGCCGGTCTGGTAGCCGATCTCGGACACGGGACCTCCTCTCAGAACGCCGCGGTTGCGAGGTTCTTCTCGTCGACGTCCTCGTCCTCTTCTCGGGCGAGGACCTTGGCCGCTGGTGGCGGCGGGGCGGGTTCTTTCTTCGGCGGCACGAACGACTCGAGGCCGACGAGCGCGAAGGACAGCGCGACGATTGGCGCGATGTCGACGGGTGGTGCGTCGCGGTCCCAGACAGGCATACCGCCGAGCTGGCGGGTGGTGGCGTTGTCGGCGGCGAGGTCGAGTGGGCCCTGGCCGCGGTGGCGGACCTTGTCCTCGCGGACGCGATCCCGCAGACGTCCGGCGGCGAGCAGCAGGGTGGTGGCCGAGATGTCGACGATGTCGAACCCGGCGTCCTTGAGCGGGGCGACGAGGTCGGCCGCGTCGCAGCCCTTCGTCTGCAGAGCGACCTGCGTGATGCCAGTCTTCGCGCGGACCGCCTTCGCGTACTTCACCACCCACGAGGTGCCGGTGCGCTGCGCGATGAGCTCGAGGTGAGCGCGGCCGTCGACCCGGTAGCCGGCGACGCCGACGCTCGTGCGGGTAGTGCGCTTCTCCCGATGCACGTCGATGCCGAGCACCATGCGGGATCCGTCAGCGACAGTCGACCCGGGCTCCTCGACGTCGCCGTTCTCATCGAGCAGTCTCGGGTCGGCGGATGCATGCCACTCCTCCGTGTCGAGGAACGGCACGACGAGGGACGTGACCCACTGGCCGAGGACCTCGATGCGCTCGACGCTCTTGTTCTTCGCCTTCGACGCGGTGCGCATCAGTCCCGCGATCGTCATACCCGGCAGGTGGCCGGCTGAGGGATTCGCCTGGGCGAAGGCGTTCGGGTCGTACAGCGATGCTTTCGGGTCGGCCGACCACTCGGCCAGGAACCACTCCGTGTCCGGGTCGTCGATGCCCTCGGTCGCGATGTCGCGCACGTCGCGGAGCACGATCGATCGGGAGGTGCCGGCGTTCGAGAACGCGACGAGCAGCGAGTCGTACATGGCGTTCGCGGACTTCTCGATCGCCGACCAGCCCTCGTAGTCGTACTGCTGACGCAGCTCATCGAGGAGCAGTCGTGCGGCCGAGTGACCGCGCGCGCCCTCGAAGGTGCGCGGCATGTACATGCCGCCGCCGAGCGTGCGGATGTCGACGTCGCCGTTGACGGTGCGGGGCGGGTAGGTCAGCTTCTGCAGCTCGGGCCGGCGGTCGTGCGCGATGCCGAGCTTCTCGTCGTCGGGCCCACCCCACCGCCGCACCTGCTTCCAGGGCTTCATCGCGACGTCGAGCTTCTGCGCGGCCCCGACGATAATGAAGTCCTGCTCGGGC
>JAKOMY010000239.1 GCA_022702225.1 Microbacteriaceae bacterium
GACCGACCTCCACACCCCGCTCGGCAGGCCGACCGTGGAACCCGCGTCGGCGTCGAGCTCGTACTCACCGAGACGGCGCGAGATCAGGATCGAGGTGGGGATGGTCTCACCGTCCGGGGCCGCGGCAACCGTGTCGTGGGTCATCGAGATGCCGTCTCGATCCAGGATGCCAACGACCTCGGCTGCCGCGACCGCATCGGTCTCGGGAAGGCTGACGACGTCGGCACCGGTCTCACGCACCATCCGGGCGACGGTCTCGGGCGTGACCGAACCGCCGTACGTGTTCCAGGCCGCGATCGTGAGCTCCCCCGGCTGCACGGGCGCTCCCCCGCCGCGAGCGAGCAGCACCGCCCCGTTGCCCACGGACGCCACGGCGAGCGCGATCGAGAGGGCGGCGGCCACTCCCCATCGCCGACGCCAGACCGCGACGCCTGCGACCAGCAGGGCGGCGACCCCGAAGCCCAGAGCGAGCAATGCGCGCAGCGAGATCGCGTTGGCCACGAGAGGCAGGCGATGGATGCCGACCCCTTGCGGCCACACCACGACAAACGCCGCCACCGATCCCCCCGCGAGAGCGAGGAGGAAAGGGAAGCGGCGGTGTTTCGGCATCCCGCCCAGTAAAGCGGGTGACGGCCGAAGACGCGGAAAGGCCCGGGGCGCGGTCCAATCGCCCCGGGCCTTTCGCTGCAAGGTCAGCGCGCGGCGCGACGACCCACGATGAGGCCGTAGATGAGCAGAACGATGATCGAACCACCGATCGCGAGCAGCCACGTCTGGATCGAGAAGAAGTCCTGCAGCGGAGCGTTGAAGAGCAGACCACCCAGGAACCCGCCGAGCAGAGCGCCCACGACGCCGAGCAGCAGCGTGATGAACCAGCCGCCACCCTGCTTGCCGGGGAGGATCAGCTTGGCGATGGCGCCGGCGATGAGGCCGAGGAGAAGAAATCCGAAGAATCCCATGATGTGTTCCTTTCGCGAGTGTGAACCGATGCCCGCTCGAGGCGGGACTCTCGTTGCATCCAGCTTCCTCTCAGGAACGAGATTCAGGGGGTGGGTTGCGTAAGACGCGCATTTCTGGTGCAGTCGCGCGTCCGCGCGAACGGCGTCGTCCGGCCGGCGATCGATCGAGCACGGGATGCGAGACTGGAAGAGGCCGGCGCGCCCCGTCCCGACCGGAGGACGCCCCATGAGCAGCACCACCCGACCGTATGGTTCACCGTCTCTCGGCACGACGCAACGGGACCGCGACCGTTCCGTTCGCCGACGAGAGCGTGCCGAGGTCGCTCTGATCGCCCTCTGCTGGGTCTCCGTCGTCGTCGCCGTGATGCTGTTCCTGGGGTCCGGGCGACCCGCGCAGGTGACCGATCTCGCGAGCGCGGTCACGGCCGCGGGGATCGTGACGGGCCTCATCGGCACCGACCTGCTGCTGCTCATGCTCGTGCTCGCCGCCCGCATCCCCTGGGTGGACCGCACCTTCGGGCAGGACGCCGCGATGAGGTTGCACCGCCGCCTCGGCAAGCCCGCGGTGTACCTCGTCTTGGGCCACGGCGCGCTGCTCACCGTGGGCTACTCCCTCCGAGACGGTCTGTCGCTCTGGCACCAGACGCTGTCCCTCTATTCGGGGGCCGACATGCTCCTGGCGCTGCTCGGCAGCTGCCTTCTGGTTCTCGTCGTCGTGACCTCGCTCGTCGTCGTGCGTCGCCGACTCGCGTACGAGGCCTGGCACGCGATCCATCTCGTCAGCTATGCCGCCGTTCTGGTGGCGGTGCCTCATCAGCTCTCAGCCGGCCAGGTTCTCTCCGGCAGTACGCCGCAGAGCGTGTACTGGATCTGCCTCTACGTTCTGGCGTTCGGCTCGATCGCGTGGTTCCGCTTCGCCGCCCCGCTGCTCGCCACGGAAGAGCACCAGCTTCGCGTCGCCGGCGTCGAGACCCTCGCCCCGGACGTCTTCTCGATCCATCTCTCCGGCCGCGACCTGCCGCGGCTGGGCGCCCGAGGTGGGCAGTACGCGATCTGGCGCTTCTGGAGTCGCGGCACGTGGTGGCATGCGCACCCGATCTCGTTCTCCGCCGTGCCGACCGACACGAGCGCCCGCCTCACCGTGCGCGCGCTCGGCCGCGGAACGGAGCGTCTCGCTCGGCTGCGGCCCGGAACGAAGGTCTCCGTCGCTGGCCCGTACGGGATCTTCACGGATGCCGCCCGCACCGCCCCGCGCCTGGCCGTCGTCGCCGCCGGGATCGGCGTCACCCCCGCACGTGCGCTGCTCGAAGACACCGGACTGCGCCCGGGCGAGGCGACGGTCGTTCTGCGTGCGACCGACCGCTCGCAGACCTTCCTCTGGGACGAGACGAAAAGCCTCGTCCAGGACGCCGGCGGCGCGGTCATCGAGATGATCGGCAGCCGGCCCGCCGAGGAATCGTCGTGGATGCCGCTCGAGGCGATCGAGCGAGGGGCGACCATCGCCTCGGTCTTCCCCGAACTGCAGGAGTCGGACCTCTTCGTCTGCGGGCCCGCAGAATGGGCGGATCTGGTCGTCCGCGACGCGAGGGCCGCAGGCGTGAAAGACCGGCAGATCCATGTCGAGAGATTCGTGTGACCGTCACGCCCCGAACGTGCAAGAAGGGCCCCGGAGTAAATCCGAGGCCCTTCTTCGTTGTGTGCGCGAGGGGGGACTTGAACCCCCACGCCCTTGCGGGCACTGGCACCTGAAGCCAGCGCGTCTACCTATTCCGCCACTCGCGCGTTGCGGGGCATCGAGGATGCCACGCGACCAACTTCCCGAGAATATCACGGCGGCCACCAGGTCACGAAACGCGGCTCCGAAGCCCGCGTCCATGACCTCCCCAGCCGCGCTGACTACGATGTGCCTACTGGTCTGCCTGCCTGAAGGAGTCTCGTGGGGCTACTCGACAGTTTTGAGAAGGGTCTCGAACGCGCCGTCAACGGTGCGTTCGCCAAGACCTTCCGCAGTGGCATCCAGCCGGTGGAGATCGCGTCCGCTCTGCGCAGCGAACTCGACAAGAAGGCCGTCGTCGTCACGCGTGAGCGCATCCTCGCGCCGAACACCTTCGCGGTGCGCCTCTCCCCCGCCGACGACGAGAAGATGAGCGCGCTCGGCTCGACCCTGGTCGCCGAGCTCGACACCCTGGTGAAGAAGCACGCCCGCACGCAGGGCTACTCGTTCGCCGGCCCCGTCGCCATCTCGATCGAGCGCGACGGCTCCCTGTCCACGGGCACGCTGCGCGTGGACTCGCAGACCACCGAGGGCCAGGTCGCCTGGCGCGGAGTCGTCGACATCGACGGCACCCGTCACCCGCTGACATCCGCCCGCACGGTGATCGGTCGCGGCAGCGACGCCGACATCACGATCCCCGATGCCGGGACGAGCCGCAAGCACGTCGAGATCCTGTGGGACGGCGAGCGCGCCATGGTGCGCGACCTCGGTTCCACCAACGGCACGACCCTGAACGGTCGCAAGGTCTCCGAGGCCGCTCTTCCGCCCGATTCGACGATCTCGATCGGACGCACCAATATCGTGTTCCGTGTGGTCGCTCAGGCCCAGCCGCCGCGACGCTCTTCGGCGTCCGACGCCACGAGCATCTTCGACGTCCGGGAACGGGGACCCCTTTCATGAGTCAGCTGACTCTCCTCCTTCTGCAGGGCGGTTTCCTCGTCCTGCTGTGGTTCTTCGTGTTCGGCGTCGTGTACTCGCTGCGCGCCGACCTCTTCGGCGTCAAGGTGCGCAAGCTCCCCGAGCCCTCGGCATCCGCTGCCCCGGCGGCAGCCGCTCCCACCTCCTCGCCCGACGCGGTGACCACGCAGGTCAAGCGTCCCGCCGCTCCCACCCCCGCACCCGCCGGGGGGCTCGCGACCACGTCGGCGGTCTCGCGCATCGTCATCACGAGCGGCCCCAAAGCCGGGCTCGAGCTGCCGCTGGGCACCGAGCCGCTGACGATCGGCCGCTCCAGCGAGTCGGGTCTCGTCATCCGCGACGACTACACCTCCAGCCATCACGCCCGCCTCGTGCTGTGGGGGGAGCAGTGGATGCTGCAAGACCTCGATTCGACGAACGGCACCTCGCACGACGGCGTCCGCGTGGCAGCGCCGGTACAGGTCAAGGTGGGTGCTCCGATCAAGGTCGGCGCCACGACGTTCGAGTTGAGGAAGTAACCCTCCCCCATGGTCTTCCAGGGCTCGAGCGCCGCCATCTCCCACACGGGCAAGGTGCGCTCCAACAATCAGGACTCCGGCTACGCCGGGTCCAACCTCTTCGTGGTCGCCGACGGCATGGGCGGTCACGCGGGCGGTGACGTCGCCTCGAGCCTGGCGATCGGCCGTCTGACCGAGCTCGACCAGCCCTTCGGCTCCCCCGCCCAGGCCGAGCACGCCATCCGTGATTCCCTCGCCGACACGGCGGCGGAGCTCATCGACACCGTGGCGCGCCGCCCGGAGCTGGCCGGCATGGGCACCACGGTGAGTGCTCTGGTCATGGTCGACGATTACGCCGTCATCGGCCACATCGGCGACTCGCGCATCTACCTGTACCGGGACGACACGCTCACGCAGATCACGGCCGACCACACCTTCGTGCAGCGCCTGGTCGACTCCGGTCGCATCACGCCCGAAGAGGCGCGGTACCACCCCCGTCGATCGGTGCTGATGCGGGTGCTCGGCGACATGGATCCCGATCCCGAGATCGACAGCTTCATCATGCCGACGCAGGACGGCGACCGCTGGCTCCTGTGCTCCGATGGTCTCTCGGGCGTCGTCGATGACGCGCACACGGCGAAGACCCTCGCTCTCGGACTGCCCCCCGCTCGGACCGCCGACGCTCTGCTCAAGCAGGCTCTCGACGGCGGTGCGCCCGACAACGTCACCGTCGTCCTCGTCGACGTCGGCGGGCAGCACCCGGTCTTCATCGGCACCCCGACCATCGTCGGCTCCGCCTCGAACCCCAGCGGAGTGGTCGTCCCCGCGGCGCGCCCCGGCCGATCCGGCTGGCTCCACCACGCCCGTCAGGTCGCGAACGAGCCGACGCATTTCGAGCCGGCGGCCGAGTTCCTCGAGGAGCTCATCGAAGAGGACCGCCGTCGTGCCCGCCGGCGCCGTTTCGGCTGGCTCGCCGCCCTGATCCTCGTCCTCGCGGCCATCGGCGTCGGCCTGTTCGCCGGGTACAACTGGACGCAGACCCTCTACTACGTCGGCGCCGACAGCGACTCGGTCGTGATCTATCGCGGTATCCAGCAGTCCATCGGCCCGATCTCGCTGTCGACGGTCTACCAGGACACGAACATCCCGCTGGACGGACTGTCCGACTTCGATCGGCAGACCGTCAAAGCCACCATCTCGGCCCCGTCGCTCGGAGACGCCGAGAAGATCGTCGAACGCCTGCGTCCCGCGGCGGAGGGAAGCGGATGACCGATCAGAAGCTCACCCGATCCGGTGACTCCGTGTCCACCGACACGGCCGTCATGCGCGCGCTGAAGAAGATCCGCGTCCCCGCCAAGCAGCGCAATCGCGAGCTCGGTCTGCTCCTGTTCGCGATCATCGTCTACGGCGGCGCCGTCGTGCTGGTCCAGCTCGGCGTGAACAACACGGTCGAGACCGGCTACCTCACGATCGCCGCGATCCCGGCCGTGCTCGCCCTCGTGATGCACGTGGTGCTGCGCCTGCGCGCCCGCGACGCCGACCCCTTCGTGCTGCCGATCGCCACCGTCCTCACCGGTCTCGGCATCGCGATGATCTACCGCATCGACCTCGCCGAGAAGGCGAGCGGGTGGGATGCCACGGGCAACCGCCAGATCGCCTGGGCGGCCATCGCGATGGTCGCAGCCCTCGCCGTGCTGATCTTCGTCCGCAACTACCGCGTGCTGTTCCGGTACACCTACCTCTTCGGCCTCGTGGGCATCCTGCTCCTGCTGCTGCCGTTCGTGCCGGGCCTCGGCACCGACCAGAACGCCGACGTGTGGGTGTCGCTCGGCTTCGTGTCGTTCCAGCCGGGCGAGCTGGCCAAGATCTGCCTGGCGATCTTCTTCGCCGGGTACCTCGTGCGCACGCGGGAGAGCCTCACCTCGACCGGTACGCGCTTCCTCTTCATGACCTGGCCGCGCGCGCGCGAACTCGGCCCGGTGCTGATCATCTGGCTCGTCTCGCTCGGCATCATCGTGCTCCAGCGCGACCTCGGTACGGGCCTGCTGATCTTCGGCATGTTCGTGGCGATGCTCTACGTCGCCACCGGCAAGACGAGCTGGGTGCTGATCGGTCTCGTGCTGGTCGCGAGCGGCGCGTTCCTGGCATCCCGAGTCCTCCCCTACGTCAACGGCCGCTTCGCCAACTGGCTGAGCGCCTTCGACCCCGAGGTCATCAACCGCGACGGCGGCAGCTACCAGCTCGTGCAGGGCATCTTCGGCCTCGCGCACGGCGGCCTGTTCGGCACCGGGCTCGGCCAGGGTCGTCCCTACATCACCCCGCTGTCGCAGAGCGACTACATCGTGCCGAGCCTCGGCGAGGAGCTCGGCCTGGTCGGCCTGTTCGCGATCCTCGCGCTCTACATGGTGTTCACCAGCCGCGGCATCCGCATCGGCCTGGCCGGTCAGGACGACTTCGGCAAGCTGCTCGCCACGGGCTTCTCGTTCACCATCGCCCTGCAGGTGTTCATCATGGTCGGCGGCGTCACCCGCGTGATCCCGCTGACCGGCCTCACGACCCCGTTCCTCGCGGCCGGCGGCTCGTCGCTGATCGCGAACTGGATCATCGTGGCATTCCTTCTGCGCATCTCCGACGCGGTACGCAGCCGCCCCCGGGTGGTGATCGGTTGATGAACCACCCGTCCACCGCCGTCGACGCCCCGATCCTGGAGGAGGCACCGTGACCAAAGAGCTCCGACGCCTCAGCATCGTGATGCTGGCGATGTTCCTGGCCCTGTTCGCCTCGACGAGCATCATCCAGGTCGCTCAGGCCAACTCGCTGACCAACACCACGGGCAACACCCGCGCGCTCTACGACTCGTACCAGATCCAGCGTGGATCGATCATCGCCGGCGGCACCGCGATCGCCTCGTCCGTGCCCTCCGACGACGTCTACAGCTGGCAGCGTCAATACACGGATGCCGCGATGTGGGCTCCCGTGACCGGCTACATGAACCCCGTGCTCGACGCGAAGACCCAGATCGAATCCGCTGAGAACAGCGTGCTCAGCGGGTCCGACTCGAACCAGTTCTTCTCCCGCATCGACCGGGCCATCACCGGTCAGGCTCCACGCGGCTCGAACGTCGAGCTCTCGCTCGACCCGAACGTGCAGAAGGCCGCCTGGGACGCGATGGGTGATCTCCAGGGCGCCGTCGTCGCGATCGAGCCGTCGACCGGCCGCATCCTCGCCATGGTGTCCAAGCCCAGCTACGACACCAACGCGCTCGCCTCGCACGACACCGATGCCGTGAACGCGGCGTACGACCAGCTCGTGGCCGACACCTCGAAGCCGCTGGACAACCGTGCCATCGGGGGCAACCTCAACCCCCCGGGCTCGACCTTCAAGCTCGTCGTGGCCTCTGCCGCCCTGGCATCCGGTCGCTACACGCCCGACTCGACGTTCCCGAACCTCGCCGCGTACACGCTGCCCCAGTCGACGAACGTCGTCAGCAACGCCGGCGGCGGCACCTGCGGCGGGGGCGACACCGTGACGATCGCAACCGCTCTGCGGCTGAGCTGCAACATCCCCATGGCCGAGCTCGCCGTCGAACTCGGCGACGACGCCATCCGCGCCGAGGCGGAGAAGTACGGCTTCAACAAGTCGTTCAGCATGCCGCTCGAGTCCACCCCCTCCACCTACCCGGCCTCGCCGAACGCCCCGCAGACCGCGCTCAGCGGCTTCGGCCAGGGCGACGTGCGCGCGACGCCCCTGCAGATGGCGATGGTCTCGGCCGGCATCGCCAACGGCGGCGTCGTGATGAACCCGCGCATGGTCGACCGGGTGATCGAGCCGAACCTGTCGATCAAGGACGAGGCGAGCAGCAGTGAGTTCGGGCGGGCTCTCGAACCCTCGATCGCCGCGCAGATGGTCACCATGATGACGGCGAACGTCCAGGACGGCGCAGCATCGAATGCAAGAATAGACGGGGTCGCAGTGGCGGGTAAGACCGGCACGGCGGAGAACGATTCCCGTCCCTACACTCTCTGGTTCACCGGCTTCGCACCGGCGGACGACCCCAAGGTCGCCGTCGCCGTGGTCGTCGAAAACGGTGGAGGCCAGGGGCAGAACGGGAGCGGCAACGAGATCGCCGCCCCGATAGCGAAGAAGGTCATGGAGGCGGTGCTGGGTAAATGAGACCGACGCAAGGTGTGACCTTCGGAGGACGCTACGAGCTCGATTCGCGAATCGCGATCGGCGGTATGGGCGAGGTCTGGGAGGCGACGGATCACGTCATCGGACGAACCGTCGCGATCAAGATCCTCAAAGACGAGTACATGGGCGACCCGGGCTTCCTCGAGCGCTTCCGCGCCGAGGCCCGCCACGCCGCCCTCGTCAACCACGAAGGCATCGCCAGCGTGTTCGACTACGGCGAGGAAGACGGCAGCGCCTTCCTCGTGATGGAACTCGTCCCGGGCGAAGCCCTGTCGACGATCCTCGAGCGCGACGGCTCTCTCTCGACCGACAAGACTCTCGACATCGTCGCCCAGACGGCCGCGGCCCTCCAGGCCGCGCATGCCGCGGGTCTCGTCCACCGCGACATCAAGCCCGGCAACCTGCTCATCACGCCCGACGGTCGTGTGAAGATCACCGACTTCGGCATCGCGCGCATCGCCGATCAGGTGCCGCTCACCGCGACCGGCCAGGTGATGGGCACGGTGCAGTACCTCTCGCCCGAGCAGGCGTCCGGTCACCCGGCGTCGCCGGCCACCGACACGTACTCGCTCGGAATCGTCGCCTACGAATCCCTCGCCGGCAAGCGCCCCTTCACGGGCGAGTCGCAGGTCGCGATCGCGATGGCTCAGATCAACGAGCAGCCCGCTCCGCTCCCACCCACCGTGGCGCAGCCGGTGCAGAATCTCGTGATGGCGATGATCGCCAAGAAGCCCGACGACCGTCCGGCCTCCTCCGCCGCCGTCTCGCGCGCCGCCACGGCCCTGCGTCGCGGCGACCTCGCCGCGGCCGCCGCGGCCGTCCCGGCGATCGCGACGGGCGCTGCCTTCGCCGACGACGCGACGCAACTGCTCACGGCCGGCGGACAGACCTCCGCCACCACGCGCCTCATGCCCGCCTCCGCGGCCGCGACCTCTCTCCTCACCGAGGAGCACACCGAAGAAGACCCCGCGCCGCAGAAGAAGAAGCGCAGCCCCTGGACGTGGCCGCTGGTCGCGCTCATCGCGCTGCTCGCTCT
>JAKOMY010000246.1 GCA_022702225.1 Microbacteriaceae bacterium
CGACGACGACATGACCGTGTTCAGCGACCAGCGTCAGAAGCGCGTCAAGATCACCGCGTGGATCGTGATCGGCGCGCTGATCCTCACCGGCGGCGGTGCGACGGTGATCTCGCTCATCCTCGGCTGAGGCCGTACCGCCCCCGCGCGAGGTACCTTTCGTGGGGCCGGGAGCGACCCCGGGCGGTACGAAACGACTCTCACCCGTCGGCGGGCTGGGCCTCGCTCTGCGCATTCCGGCACAGTGCCCAGCCCGCTGTCGGAGGCCCGGCATAGCATGGGCACTGTGGAACCGCTGATGGCCCTTCTGGTCGACTGGTGGTGGATCGGCCCCGCGGCGGCCGGTGCGGGCACCGTCGGCTGGATCGGCGTGCGTCGTTCCCGCCGT
The DNA here is from genome assembly GCA_022702225.1 of Microbacteriaceae bacterium. Taxonomy (GTDB): domain Bacteria; phylum Actinomycetota; class Actinomycetes; order Actinomycetales; family Microbacteriaceae; genus Microbacterium. Next base: position 386 of record JAKOMY010000246.1, read on the forward strand.
CATGCGCTTGCCTCGGGGTCGACGACCACGACCGACCGGGCGGTCCGCGCCTGGTCCACGCGACCCCTCGGCAAGACCGCCGCCGCGCGCCGCCTCGAACTCGACGCCGCCGTGCTCGACCTCCAGGTCGCGCGCCACGCCGTCACCCGGGGTCGCGTCGACGTGAAGGTCGCCGACGCCGAGGTCGTTCGCGCCCAGGCCGAGCGGGCGGCATCCCGGGCCTCCGCCGATGCTGTCTCTGCGGCCCGCGGCCGCCTGACCGATGCGCAGCGCGACCTGCGGGCCGCGTTGGCCGAGGTGCGCGCCCGTCGCGCCGGTGTGAAAGCCGCGAAGGCGATGCTCCCGGCGATCCGCTCGGGCAGTGCCCCGCTTCCCGTCGCTCGTCTACTGGCCGAACACGACGCGATCCTCGCTCGATGGATGGCGTACGAGACCGACCCCGGCCTCGCCATCGACTACCCGCAGATGAGCGACTCCCGCTCTCCCCTGCTCGCCGACTTCCTGCGCGCGCACGAGAAGGCGCAGTGGCTGCGTCCCGCCTCGGTCCAGACGCGTCTCGAGCCGGCCGACTTCCTCGCCTACCGCGACGCCGTGCGCCGCACGGCTCACGCTTTCGACCGCGCCGAGCGCGCCGCCCGCCGCGGTGACCGCGAGCAGCCGAACGCCGAGGGGAACGACGCGTGGAGCCGCGTGGCATCCGATCTGGCTGAGACGGCCCAGCGCGCCCTCGCCCGCTCGATGGAGTCGATGGGTCGCGCGGCCGCCCGCAATTGGAACGAACGCGGCGCCAGACGCGCGCAGAAGAAGGCACCGGATGCCGGTGGCCCTGCGCCGCGGAACGGCCCGGTGTGGCCGCCTCCCGCACGTGATCGGCCGCCGACGCCCCCTTCCTGAGAACCGCTGGGACGACGGGCGTAGCATGACGCTGTGACGGAGCTGTTGAACTTCCTCAGCCACTACTGGTGGCTGGCCTTCCCCGTGTTCGGGATGACGATGGGAGCGGTCAACGCGCGCGTGAAACACCGCGAAGTCACCGCCCGACGCCGCCACCGCGAGCAGCTCGAACTCATCCGCGCACAGGGCGGCTCGGCCGCCATCGCGCCCACGGGCAGCGTCGCTCTCCCGGCGCCCTCCGACGGACAGCAGCGTGTCGTCGCGGCGCAGGACGCCGTCACCCACCGCTGGCTCGAGTACGAGCTCGACGCGACGAAGCTCATCAGCTACCCCGCGATGAGCGACGGTCGCCAGCCGCTGACGGCCGCGTTCCTGCGCGCCAAGAAGGTCGCCGACAAACTTCGTCCGACCGAGGACGAGACCCTCTCGGCAGCACAGCTGCGCGAGTACCGCGACGCCGTCACCGACTACGAGGTGGCTTTCGACGTGGCCGAGCGCGACGCGCGCCGCGTGAAGGACGCCGCCTTCACCCCCGACGAGCGCAAACGCCTCGATACCGCCAAGCAGCTGCTCACGGTCGCCACCGACCAGGCCGCCACGCCCAACGAACGCCAGCTCGCCTACAAGCGCGTCCGCGAGGAGCTCGACGGGCTGATCCTTCTGTCCGACGAGGCCGTGGACGTACTCGAGAAGAAGGTCGCCCTCGAACTCCCGCGCGGAGCGACCGCGCCCCCGGCGGCGACAGCGCCCGGCTCCGCAGCCTGATCGCCCCGCAGAATCGGATGCCGCGCCCGCTGGCATCCGATTCCGGTGGAGATTCCCTCCTCCACGACGCTCAGAGCACCCGTCTCCGCGTGCTCGGGCCAGACCGTCGCACGAGCCCCACCCGGAGCACCGACGCCGTCAGCGCGCGCGACGGATCCGCACCGGACCCCGGGCCGTGGTCACGTCGACGACCTCACCCCGCTGCGTCACCTCGACCTCGCCGAGCCCCACCAACTCACGCGCCGCATCGCGTGCGGGCTGCATGAGGTCGCGCCAGTCGTCGCCGCCGACCGCGCGGGCGGCCTCCGACGGGCAGATCGTCTTGCTAGCGTCGCGCGCCGCGAGCAGTTCGCGGATGGATGCCACGAGCCGAGGATCTGCACCAGATGACGGGGCCATCTGTCCAGTGTCCCTCCGCGCCGGGGCGGCAGGGCCAGAATGACCCGGTGATCACCGAGCGCCACTCCCCCGACCTGCCCGGACGCGCCGTCATCGCGCAGCGCTGGAACCGCGCCGTCTTCGTGCACTGGCGCGTCGATCCGGCCGAGGTCGCGCCGCTCCTGCCGCCGGGTACCCGCCCCGACGTGCACGACGGTTCCGCGTGGGTGGGTCTCGTGCCGTTCGTGCTGAGCGAGTTCCGGTTCCTCCCGCTGCCGCCGGTGCCGCTTCTCGGGACCTTCACCGAGATCAACGTCCGCACCTACGCCGTCGACGATCACGGCCGCCGCGGGGTCGTGTTCCGCACACTCGAGGCCGAGCACCTCGCTCCCGTCCTCGCCGCGCGCGCCCTGTTCGGCCTGCCGTACCGCTGGGCCCGGACGGGGGTGCGCACCGAGGGCTCGCGCATCGAGTTCCGGTCTCGGCGCCACGGGGCGCGGCATCCGGCGACCCGGGTGCGGGCGACCCTCGGCACGGACACGGTCGACACCCCCTTGTCGCGTTTCCTCACCGCCCGCTGGGGCTTCCACGAGCGACACCTCGGCCGCACGATCTGGGCCGCGAACGCGCACGAACCCTGGCCGCTCGTCAGCGCCGAGCTCGACGTGCTCGACGACGACCTCGTCGCCGATTCCGGCTTTCCCCAGCTCGCTGGACGCACGCCCGATTCGGTGCTGGCGATGCCCGCCGACCACCCCGGCTTCATCACGCGTTTCACGAGAGCTCACGCGATCGGGTGAACCCGCGGCCAACGGGCCTCTCCGACGAAGCCCCCACGACGACGCCCCCTTCACCTCGAGGGCGAAGGGGGCGTCGTGGAGCGAGAGGTCAGTCGCGCTGCGTCGAGAACGCCGAGGGGTTCTTCTCGAGCCAGGCGTCCACGGCCTCGGCCTCGCGGCCCTCGCCGTACTCGTTGACCACGAGGTCTTCGAGCGAGCCGTACTGCTCGTCGTCGAGCTGGATGCCCTTGATCAACTCAGCGGCATCCGGGTACTTCTCTTCGAAGCCCGAGGTGCCGAGGAAGTGGAGGGCCTCGGGTTCGCCCATGAGGCCCTGCGGGTCTTCGAGGTCCTTGACGTCGTAGGCGTCATTGGCCCAGAACGGACGCCACAGCGTCACGGCGATGTCCTTCTTCGCCGCGATCGCGTTGTCGAGCTCGGTGAGCATCGCCGCGGTGGAGGACGTCACCAGCTCGAACTCGCCGTCGAGACCGTAGCCGGGAAGCATGGTCTCCTGCGTCTGGGTGGTGAGGCCGGCACCCGGCTCGATGCCGTAGATGCGGCCGTCGAAGCGCGCGGCGTTGCCCTTGAGCTGGTCGATCGAGTCGATGTCGACGTAGCTCGGCACCGCGATCGTGAGCTTGGCGTTGTCGTAATACGCGCCGAGGTCCTCGATCTTGTCGCCATAGCGGTCCATGTACGACTTGTGCGTGAGCTCGGGCCACGCCGACGGATAGATGTCGACGTCGCCCTGGGCGAGACCGGTGTAGAGCGGGCCCGCCTCGGTGAGGGTCTGCATCTCGACCTTGTAGCCGAGCTTGCCGAGCTGGTCTTCCAGCAGGTACGCCGTGCTGAGGCCGTCGGTCCACGAGGGCAGGAAGCCGAGCGTGATCGTGCCCTTCTCGCCGCCGTCGCCCGAGCCGCCTTCGGCCATGTTCCCGCTGGCGCAGCCGCCGAGAAGCAGGGCGCCCGCGGCGCCGAGGGCGAGAGCAGAGGTGAGGTGTCGCTTGTTCATTGCTGTGTTCTCTTCCGTTTCGTATGTGATTCCGTGGGTGCTTCCCCGGGTGAGGGGTCGTTCTCTGTCGCCGAGAGCTCGCCTGTGCGACGGAAATCGACCCCTCGCGCCGGAGAGGGAGGGATGCCGGGACTCAGCGCCCCGACGACACCGGCGCGCGACGCGGCGAGGCGTTCTCGCGCTCGGCCTCGCTCGCGGCATCCGCCGAGGTGGTGTCGACGTGCGACGCCGCAGTGGCTCCGGCGGCGACGGCCGCGGCGGAACGCGCGGCCCGGCGCCGAGCCAGCACGCCCAGCAACGAACCGCGGTTGTCGGCCCGGTTGCCGAGGGCCGCGGTGAGCCGGTCGAGGTACACGGCGAGGACGACGACGCTCAGGCCCGCCTCGACGCCCTTGGGCAGGTTGACCGTCGAGATCGACTGCACGACCTCTTTACCCAGGCCGTCGGCCCCGACGATGCCGGCCACGACCGCCATCGACAGCGCGAGCATGATGACTTGGTTGACGCCCGCCATGATCGTGGGCATCGCGAGCGGGAGCTGGATGCCGCGGAGGATCTGCCCGGGGGTGGCCCCGAACGCGTGTCCCGCCTCGACGGTCTCGGAGTCGACCCCGCGGATGCCGAGCTCGGTCAGACGCACCCCCGGGGGCAGAGCGAAGATGACGGTGGAGACCACGCCGGGTACGACACCGATGCTGAAGAACGTGATCGCCGGGATCAGGTAGACGAAGGCGGGCATCGTCTGCATGAAGTCGAGGATCGGCTTGAGCACCGCACGGACGGTGGCGTTGCGTGCCGACCAGATCCCCAACGGCACCGAGATCGCCACGGCCACGATGGTGGCCACGAGAACGAGCGCCAGCGTCTGCATCGCCGTGACCCACTGGCCCATCGCGAGGATCAGGGCGAAGCCGATCACGGTCCCGAGAGCGAGCTTCCACGAGCGCAGGAGCCACGCGAGAGCCGCCGCGACGATGATGACCACGACGATGGGAGCGGCGAGCAGCACGTCACTGAGCCCGCCGACGAGAAAGCGCACGATGAGGGCGACGACGTCGAACAGGCCCGAGAGGTTGTCGCGGACCCAGTCCACACCGGCATCCACCCATGAGCCGACCGGAATGCGGAAACCATCCATCAGCGCACCTCCTCGGTCTCGGATGCCGGGACCCCGGCATCGACGGGGGTCCCGTCGAGCGCCGCGTCGATCTCGGCGGAGGGAAGGGGCTGGGGCAGCACGGTGATCTCCTCGGTGGCGGTGGGACCGGGGCCGAGAGCGGCGAGCAGCGTCACGCGCGGGATGACTCCCGCGAGGCGACCGTCGGCGTCGAGGACGGCCAGGGGAAGGGGCGATTCGACCGACGGCACGAACAGGTTCATCAGCACGTCGTCGACGCCGACGCTCTGCGGCAGCGGCTTGAGCTTGCCGAGCAGCGAGTTCTCGCCGGCACGCACGAGCTTGATGGCATCCCGGTCGGTGATGATGCCGAGCGGCTTGCGATCGCGATCGGTGACGTAGACGGCAGACATGTAGGCGTCGCGCATCTGCCGAAGCGCCGTGCGAGGGCCCGCGGAGGCATCGACACGGGGGCGCGGGCGCTCCATGACGTTGCCGGCGGTGAGCACTCGAGCGCGGTCGACGTCCTGCACGAACTGCTCGACGTAGTCGTTCGCCGGGTCGGTGAGGATGTCCTCGGGCGTGCCGATCTGGACGATGCGCCCGTCGCGCATGACGGCGATGCGGTCACCGAGGAACATCGCCTCGTTGAGGTCGTGGGTGATGAAGACGATGGTCTTCTTCAGCGTCCGCTGCAGCTCGAGCAGCTGCTCCTGCATCTCGCGGCGGATGAGGGGATCCAAGGCGCTGAACGCCTCGTCCATCAGCAGGATGTCGGTGTCGGCGGCGAGAGCGCGGGCGATGCCGACGCGCTGCTGCATCCCGCCGGACAGAGCGGAGGGCAGCTTGTCGCCCCAGCCCTCGAGGCCGACGAGCGCGAGGATCTCGTTCGCCTTCGCGAGGCGCTCGGCCTTGCCCACGCCCCGGAGCTCGAGGGGGTACGCGACATTCGCCGCGACCGTCCGGTGCGGCAGGAGCGCGAAGTGCTGGAAGACCATCGCGAGGCGGTCGCGTCGAAGCGAACGCAGGCGCGAGGCGCCGACGCCGGTGAGGGCGTCGCCCTTCACCTCGACGGTGCCGGCGGTGGCCTCGTGCAGGCCGTTCAGCATGCGGATGATCGTGGACTTGCCGGAGCCGGAGAGACCCATGATGACGAAGATCTCGCCGGGGAGCACCTCGAAGCTGGCGTCGATGACGGCGGCGGTCCCGTCATCGGCCACATCTTCGCGACGGGCGCCGGAGCGGAGCTTGTCGACGGCGGCCTGAGGGGCGCGTCCGAAGACCTTGAAGAGGTTCTTGGCGGCGAGAGCGGGCGCCGCGGAGGCAGGCGGATGGGTCACTGTGTGCACCTCAGCGGCCTCGGGTGGCCGCAGCGGTCACGCCCGGGTGGCAGCCGTCGGCGCTCTCCGGGGGTGGAGCACGTCAGCGTCGGATATCGGATCCGACGCTCAGGCCGCCGACCGTACGCTCGCCGGGCCGACTCCCCCGAGTCGTCACCGGCGACCGCGGACTGGTCTGGTGGGCGGTCCGAAATCGGACCTCCACCAACGTTTCACGGTGATGGAATCCCTGGCAAATCGCCCGTGAGCTTGCGGTCTCGGTTGCCCTGTGGCACGCGTGCGCGTGTGGGGGAGACGCTGATGACACCCACGACGGCCGACGCCGCGATGCGGGCCCGGGCGTGTCGCCGACCCCCTGCGCGCCTCCGCGGCGAGGGAGGACGCGTCAGTCGGCGTCCGGCTGCGCCGCGGCCGACCGGTGGTGCCGGATGACCTCGGCCACGACGAAGTTGAACCACTTCTCCGCGAACGCGGGATCGAGGTCGGCCTGCTCGGCCAATTGCATGAGCCGCGCGATCTGCTGCTCTTCGCGAGAGGGGTCGGATGCCGGCATCCCGTGCTTCGCCTTGAGGACGCCGACCTGCTTGGTGCAGCGGAAGCGCTCCGCCAACAGGAAGATCAGGGCGGCGTCGATGTTGTCGATACTGCCGCGGAGCCCCTGCAGAATCGTCGAAGGATCGGCCTCGGTCATGTGTCCTCCTCAATCGCTCCGACCCTACCGGTCGACGCAGGCGCCCGAGGACGACTCTCAGGGAGTCCTACAGTGTGAGCATGAGCCGATCCACGCGCCCCGACCCCACCGCCGAAGGCGCAGACGCCGGGGCCGCGACCTCGCGCGACAAGCCGGTCTGGTCCGCCCTCTCGCGCCCCTACGCCGCCGGGTTCTTCCTGACCCTCGGCGGCTTGACGGCGATCCTGCTCGGACTCGCCCTGTCGAACCTCTCGACGGTCCTCGTCTACATCGCGATCGCCCTGTTCGTGGCCCTGGCCCTCGACCCGCTCGTGCGCTTCCTCGTGCGCCGTGGGCTCGCACGCGCGTGGTCGATCGTGATCGTGTTCGGCGGACTCGCCGTCATCCTCGCCGGCGCCCTGTGGTTGCTCATCCCGCCGGTGGTGCGCCAGATCGAGCAGTTCGTCGGCGACATCCCGACCTTCGTGAACGACCTCATCGACAGCGACGCCGTGCGGTGGGTCGAGAACAACTTCGGCGACAGCCTGGGCGACGTCCTCAAGGAGGTGCAGGGCTTCGCCACGAACCCCGCCAACATCGCCGCGATCGGCGGTGGCCTCCTGCAGGTCGGTGTGAGCATCGGCACCTTCATCTCGGGCGCGATCATCGTTCTCGTCTTGAGCCTGTACTTCTTGGCATCCCTGCCGAAGATGAAGAACTCGCTCGTGCGCCTGACCCCCGCCCGCAGCCGCGAGACGGTCGCCGACATGACGGGCCAGATCACCGACTCGGTCGGTGGCTACCTCGCCGGCATGGTCGTGCTGGCGTTGTGCAACGCGGTCTTCGCCTTCATCGTCCTGACGATCCTCGGCCAGCCCTTCGCAGCGCTGCTCGCCGCGCTCGCGTTCGGCATCACGCTCATCCCGCTGGTGGGCTCGGTGCTGTTCTGGGCGACCGCGACGGTCTTCACGCTCATCGTCAGTCCGACCTCCGGACTCATCTTCGCCATCGTCTATCTGGTGTACATGCAGATCGAGGCATATCTCCTCACGCCCCGCGTGATGAACCGCACGATCTCGATCCCGGGTGCCCTCGTCGTGATCGGCGCCCTCGTCGGTGGCACGCTGCTCGGCTTGCTCGGAGCGCTCGTGGCGATCCCCGTGACCGCCTCGGTCCTGCTGATCGTCAAGCAGATCGTCATCCCGCGACAGGATGCCAAGAAGTAGAGCGGCGCGGCGCCGCC
>JAKOMY010000258.1 GCA_022702225.1 Microbacteriaceae bacterium
CGAGGGTTCTCGCGACGCGGGTGCTGCGCCGGCGGGGGCCGGACAAGACAGCGGGTACGGGCATCATTGCTCCTTCGGATCAGCGGCGGGGGCGGCGGCGACCGCTCGGACCGCACAGGTCGCCCTCGACCGTGGTCACTGTAGGAGTCTTTTGTCGATTCGTCTACAAAACCTGACTAATTTGCGTGAAGAACTGCTGGATTATCCGGCGGCGCACGACTTACTGCATGCGGAGAGAACCGCCCGGCCACCCTAATCGCCCGATGAAGCCGGAAAAAGACGGGAAAAATACACAATCGAGCACTGCGCAACTTTTGCTTGACGACCCACGTAAGCCGCACTACTGTCGCAACGAACCCGCAGAACCGACCCGTGACAGCGCCGCCACGAGGCTCCCCTGAGTCCGCCGCGCCCGCTCGAAACGACGGCATCCCTCGTTCACCGACCGGCGGGACGCCGGTCGTCCCGACCACCCGCCGGCGCCCGCCGACGACTCCACCCCTCGCGGTGGAAGAACGGAGCACCCATGTCCCCCACTTCCCGTCGCGGCCTGTCGGCCCGCATCGGAGTCGCCGCCCTCGGCGTCGGCATCCTGGCCGCCGCGGGCGGCGGCAGCGCCTTCGCCGCCGACGAAGACACCGTCGACGTGCAGGTCGAGATCGCCCCCGCCGCCGAGCCCGGGGTCCTCGCTCTGACCGTCGCCGGCGACTCCACCGAGCTCACCGAAGGAGAGGCATCCGGAACCGACCGCACCTTCACGGGCACCCTGCCGACCGTCACCGTCACCGACACCCGTCTGTCCGAGAACGTCGACCCCGAGGCGTACTGGTACGTCATGGGCGCCATCAGCGACTTCGCCGGTGACGCCGGCCAGCCGGCCATCTCTTCGGCCGACAGCTTCGGTTGGTACCCCACCATCGTCGCCGGCGACAGCACCCTCGTCGCCCCCGGAGACGACGTGGACCCGGGTATCGGCGGCTTCGTCGACGCCGAACTGCTCGCCAACGCCGACAACTCCGCCGCGGCCGCGGGCGGGTCGTACTCGGCCTCGGCGGGCCTGCTGCTGCAGACCCCCGCCACGGTCGTGCCGGGCTCCTACTCGGCCACCATCACCCTGACCCTCCTCGAGGGGTGAACGTCGCGATGAGGGCCACGGTCGCGCGGGGAGGGACAGCCACCCTGGCGGTCCTCTTCGCGGCCGCGGCCGCGCTCGTCTCGGCACCTCCCGCCGCGGCGGACGATGCCGCCGACTCGGCGGTCACGTGGTCGGTCACCCCGGCTTCGGCCGAGGGCCCGGACGGCCGCCGCGTCATGCAGCTCGAACTCGATCCGGGCCAGCGCACGACCGAGCACCTCGCGGTGAAGAACTTCAGCGAGCGCGAGGCGACCTTCGCCCTCAGCGCGGCGGACGGCTACTACACCGACACCGGACGCTTCACGATGCTGCCCGCCGACCGCACCTCCGTCGACGCGGGCACCTGGATCACGGTCGAACCGTCGGTCACCCTCGCCCCCAACGAGACGCGGGTCATCGCGTTCGAGATCGCCGTCCCACAGAACGCCACCCCGGGCGATCACGCGGCCGGGGTCTCGGCATCCGTTCGATCCACCTCCGCGGGCACGGATGGCACGAAGGTGGGCGTCGACAGTCGGGTCGGCTTCCGCGTCTCGACCCGCGTGACGGGCGAGCTCGCGCCGGCCGTGGGCGTCGGCGAGGTGCGCGCGGAGTACACGCCGTCGTGGAACCTCTTCGCCCCGGGTTCGATCGCGTACTCGTACACGGCGGAGAACACCGGCAACACCGCCCTCGCCGTCACCGACGCGATCGACGGGACAACCGGTGAGCGCGGGGTGCTGCTCCCCGGGGAGTCTCGTCGCGTGCAGACCGAGGCGCAGCCCGCCTGGCCGACCTTCATGGTGAGCAGGGACGTGACGGTGGATGCCGCGGTGCCCGATTCGACGCTCGCCGCCACGCCCGTGACGCAGAGCATCACCGTCTGGGCGGTGCCGTGGCTGCACCTCGCGGCGGCGGTCGGGATCGCCCTCATCGTCGCGGCCGTCGCCTCGGGGCGTCGTCGTTCGCGTCGCCGGCTCGACGACCTCGTGGCGCGCGCCCGGGAAGAGGGTCGGCGCGAGGCGGTGACGCTCTCGTGAACAACGTCTCGTTCCTGAGCGCGGCCGTCGCCGACGACGGCGTCGGCGTGACCGTCGAGATCACTCCCCTGCCGACGGCCACCTGCGCGGTCGACTGCTCCCCTGCGCCCGGCGCGGGCCCCGGATCCCCGGGCGGTGGGCTCGCCGTGACCGGCGGCGATGTCGCCTCGATCCTGCTCGCCGCAGCTCTCGTGGCCACGGGCATCACGGCGTCGGTGTGGGCGCGGTGGCGTCGACCGCGGCCCGACCGGAGCTGACCGACTCCCCGCTGACACCGCCGTTCGTCGCTTCACGCGAGCGGCGGTGTCGGCGTTCTATCGCCTGACCCGCGTACGACGCGGCGATGATGAGCGCGGCACCGATCAGCCCGGGGGCGCCGACCGCCTCGCCGCCGATCGCGACGCCCACGGCGAGCGCCCACACGGGCTCGGTGCCCATCAGGATGCTCGCGCGGGTCGCCGAGGTGCGCCGCACCGCCCACAGCTGCACCACGAAGGCGAACACCGAGCACAGCAGCCCGAGGAAGAGCACGTCGACCCATCCGGATGCCGAGAGCCCGGCGGCCGCACGCGGCAGGTCGGCACCGGCCACGGCCGACGAGGCGAGGGCGCATACGAGCAGTTGCACGAACACGACGGCGAGGGTGCTGTCGTGTCGGCCACGGGTGAGGTGCCCGCTGGCAGTGACGTGGACGGCGCGGACGACCGCCGCGGCGATGACCAGCACGTCGCCCAGGTTGGGCGCACGAAGGCCCCCTCCCGAGACGAGCAGGGCGACGCCGACCACCGCGGCGACCGCTGCGACGAAGTACGACCGCGGGAGCCACGAGCGTGCGGCGACGCTCTCGAGCACCGGGGTGAAGACGAGGGCGAGACTGATGA
>JAKOMY010000291.1 GCA_022702225.1 Microbacteriaceae bacterium
CGCCGCCGCAGGACGGGCCGGACATGACGGATGCCGCGACCTCGAGGCCGCGGCATCCGGAGACGTTCTTCAGTCGACGCCGAGGAACGAGCGGTCGGTGAGCACGATCGGGCCCTCGGCCGTGATCGCCACCGTGTGCTCGGAGTGCGCGCCACGCGAGCCGTCGGCGCTGCGAAGCGTCCACCCGTCCGGGTCGGTGACGAGTTCATCGGTGGTCTGCAGGAACCAGGGCTCGAGGGCGAGGACGAGACCGGCGCGCAGGGGGTAGCCGCGTCCGGCCTTGCCGTCGTTGGCGACGTGGGGGTCGCCGTGCATGGTGCGGCCGACACCGTGACCGCCGAAGTCGAGGTTGATGCTGAGGTCGTCCGCGTGCGCGACGGAGGCGATCGCGGCGGAGATGTCGCCGATCTTGTGCCCGACGGTCGCCGCCTCGATCGCCGCAGCGAGTGCGCGCTGGGTCGTGTCGATGAGTGCGAGGTCCTCGTCGCGCGCGGTACCCACGACGAATGAGACGGCCGAGTCGGCGACCCAGCCGTCGACCGACGCAGCGAAGTCGAGCGACACGAGGTCGCCGTCTCGCAGCGTGTAGTCGTGGGGGAGCCCGTGCAGCACGGCGTCGTTGATCGAGGTGCAGAGCACCTTGCCGAAGGGGCTCGCGCCGAACGAGGGGTGGTAATCGATGTAGCACGACTCGGCCCCCGCCGATCGGATCATCTCGTGCGCGCGACGGTCCAGCTGCAGGAGGTTCGTTCCCACCTTCGTCTCGGCACGCAGCGTGGCCAGCACCTCCGCGACGAAGCGTCCGGCGGGGCGCATCGCGTCGATCTCGGCCGGGGTGCGCAGTTCGATCATGGGTGGTTCCTCTCGCGTCGAACCTCCATTCTCCCCGATGCGTGAGGCGGCTGCCCGACCGGACATCGCCATAGGTTTCTCAGAGGCGAAGCACATGGTGGAGCCCTAGCATCGGGTCATGGCGCTGCGAAGACTGTTCCTCCACTGGCTGTTCCCGGCCGCTTTCGTTCTGCCGCTGTGGTTGTTCGTCGGGTGGATCGTGTTCTCCGGGGGCAGCGCTTGGGGGCTGTTGTGGCTCTTCGTCGCGGTGCCGGCCGTGTTCATCTCGCAGCTCGTTCTGTCGTTGCTGATCCGTGCGCGCGGCAGCGTGCGTGAGAATCGCGCGGTGTCGTGGCGGGATCTGGCCGGTCTCGGACTCTGGCACGTCGTGATCGTCGCCCTCGGTCTGTTCGACTCCCGCGTCTTCTTCCCTCTCCTCGTGCTGTCGATCGTGGGCGCGCTCGTGTTGTTCTGGTCGACGCTCGCGCAGTTGTGGAGCGAGGCGCGCGGCGCGATGACCGTGCTGCACACGCCCGACGGTACGGCCTACATCCCGCCCGCGCGCGAGCGTACGACCCGGCCGACGGATGCCGAGGTCATCGTCGTGACCGAGTCCCGTCGCGCCGAGTGACGCGCGACTGCCGGATCCCATCAGGCGAATCGTTTTGGCTGGTCGGCCCCGGCGTGGCAGAATGGTCGATTGTGCCCTGACCGGCTCTGCCTCAGGGGAGTCAGCCGCTCTCGCGGCTTCGGGTACGCCTCACCTTTTCCCTCTTATCGTGCGATCGACCTGTGGCGGTCGCAGGAAGTGATGATCATGCAGATCCTCGACTCCGTCGACGCGGCTTCGCTCCGCTCCGACATCCCCACCTTCGGCCCCGGCGACACCGTCAAGGTCCACGTCAACATCACCGAAGGCAACCGCTCGCGTATCCAGGTGTTCCAGGGCGTCGTCATCGGCCGCTCGGGCGACGGCGTTCGCGAGACCTTCTGCGTCCGCAAGGTCAGCTTCCAGGTCGGCGTCGAGCGCACCTTCCCGGTTCACAGCCCCGTGATCGACCACATCGAGGTCGTCACGCGCGGTGACGTGCGTCGCGCCAAGCTGTACTACCTGCGCAGCCTGCGTGGCAAGAAGGCGAAGATCAAGGAGAAGCGCGACCGCTGAGTCCGCTCTCTCGAACGCCCCGTGGGTCTCACCCCCGGGGCGTTCGGCGTTCTCACGGCGAGGCCGGTCACGGGGCGGCTCCGCGATGTGCGACCCTGGTTCCTGCGGTTCGGTCGGTGTGCGTCGGACCCGGTGAAGGAACACATGAGCGATCAGACCGCCTCGACCTCGGATGCCGTGGCATCCCGCCCCGCCGGACGACGTCGACGCGGATGGGGAGCGTTCTTGCGCGACCTCCTCGTGATCGTGCTGATCGCGCTCGTGGTGTCGTTCCTCGTCAAGACGTTCGTCGTGCGCTCGTTCTACATCCCGTCGGCGTCGATGGAGAACACGCTGATGATCAAGGACCGCATCCTCGTGGACGAGTTGACTCCGCGTTTCGGTCAGTACTCGCGGGGTGACGTCGTCGTGTTCCGCGATCCGGGCGGGTGGCTGCCCCCGAGCCCCTCCGAGCAGCGGTCGCCGGTCGTCGAGGGCGCGGACTGGGTGCTCTCGCTCTTCGGCCTGTCCGCTCCCGACAGCGACGACCACCTCATCAAGCGGGTCATCGGCACCGCGGGCGACCACGTGGTCTGCTGCAATGCCCTGGGGCAGACGACCGTCAACGGCGTGCCCATCGACGAGAGCTACGTGCGTCTCGCCCCCGGCGCTACCGCCCCCGAGCCCGTTCCGTACGACATCACGGTGCCCGACGGTTCGCTCTGGGTGCTCGGCGACAACCGCAACAGCTCGCGCGATTCGCGCTTCAACCAGGACCAGCCGGGGCAGGGCTTCGTTCCCGTCGACAACGTCGTGGGTCGTGCCTTCCTCATCACCTGGCCGTTCACGCGCTTCGGTCTGATCGATTTCCACCACGAGGTGTTCGCGGGGGTTCCCGCGCCGGCGGCGAAGTGATCGAACCCACTCTCACCCTCGAGCGTCGCCTGCTCAAGGAGCACGCGATCGTCATCGCGTGCGACGAGGTCGGGCGCGGAGCCCTGGCGGGTCCCGTCGCGGTGGGGGCCGCGGTGATCGATCCGACGCGCTCGCGCAAGAGGGTGCCGCAGGGGCTGCGAGATTCCAAGCTCGTGCCCGAGGCGCGTCGCCCCGACGTCGCCGCGCGCGCGGCAGCCTTCGTGCAGCACAGCGCCGTCGGATGGGCGAGCTCGGTCGAGGTCGACGAGATCGGCATCATCCGGGCACTGGGGCTGGCCGCGGTCCGTGCCATCGCCGATCTACGCGCGCACGGCGTCGTGCCCGAACACGCCGTGGTGATCCTCGACGGCAACCACGACTACATCACGCCCGCGGGGGAGTCCGGTCTGACCGTGCGTCCGATCATCAAGGCCGACCGTGACTGCGCGAGCGCCGCCGCGGCATCCGTCATCGCCAAGGTCGCCCGCGACACGCTGATGACGGGCTTGCACGACGACCATCCGGCGTACGGGTGGGCTCGGAACAAGGGGTACGCGAGCCTCGACCATCGCGACGCGATCACCGCGTACGGCATGAGCGTGCACCACCGGCACTCCTGGGCGATCGCCGCCGCCCCGACGCTGTTCTGACTCTCGTGAACGTCGCCCGCGGGACTCGCCCGAGCGAGACCACCGTGCGGCCGGGATGACGGCGCCCGCCTAGGATGGAACAACCATGGATGACGACGTCTTCGAGGACTACGACCGCGAACTCGAGCTGGCCCTGTACCGCGAGTACCGCGATGTCGTGCGCCAATTCACCTATGTGATCGAGACCGAGCGCCGGTTCTATCTCGCGAACGACGTCAATGTCGTCCGCCGCGACACCGAGCACGACTTCTACTTCGAGATCTCGATGACGGACGTCTGGGTGTGGGACATCTACCGCGCCGACCGGTTCGTGAAGTCGGTGCGCGTGCTCACCTTCAAAGACGTCAACGTCGAGGAGCTCTCGCGCCACGACTTCCAGCTTCCGGACGAGCTCTCTCTCGACAACTGAGACTCCTCCACAGAGAGTCGGTTCACGCCGCTGTCCCCGGATAGCCGTTCGTGTGCCGCGGGCCGGGTGAGACGGATGCCACGCTCTCGGGCATGGCAACGAAAGACGAGCTCGGCAGGGCCGGCGAAGACCGCGCCGCCGCGTACCTGACGGACGACGGCTACCGCATCCTCTCGCGCAACTGGCGGTGCGCTCACGGCGAGATCGACATCGTCGCGGTGCGCGGCGAGACGTTGGTGGTGGTCGAGGTCAAGACCCGGCGGACCGAGGACTACGGTCATCCCTTCGAGGCGATCGACGCCCGCAAGGCGCAGCGTCTGTGGCGCCTGGCGATGGCGTGGCTCGCGGCCCACCCGGACGAGGCGCGAGGCCGGCGGCTCCGGGTCGATGCGATCGGTCTGATCGGAGCCGATCCCGCGCACGCTCGCCTCGAGCACCTCGAGGACGCGCTGTGACCCTCGCGCGCACCTGGGCCGTCGCTCTGTCGGGGCTGCACGGAGACCTCGTCGAGGTCGAGGCCGACGTGTCGTCGCAGACCCCGGAGTTCTCCATCATCGGGCTCGCCGACAAGGCCCTGGGCGAGGCCGGACGGCGCGTGCGCGGCGCCTGCACGAACCGCGGTCTCGACCTGCCGAAGCGGCGGATCACCGTCAACCTCTCTCCGGCGAGTCTGCCCAAGCGCGGGTCGGGATTCGACGTGGCCATCGCCGTCGCCGCTCTCGCCACCTCGGTGCGGATGGACGCCGCACGCGTCGCAGAGACCGTGCACATCGGCGAGCTCGGGCTCGATGGCCGTCTCCGACCCGTCCCCGGAGTGCTGCCCGCGGTGGTCGCGGCACAGCGGGCGGGACACCGGCGGGTAGTGGTTCCGGCGGCGAACGCCGCGGAGGCCGGACTCATCGACGGCGTCGAGGTGTTCGCGGCCGGCTGCCTCGCCGAAGTGGTGCGGTGGCACGGCGGGAACAGCGATGCAGTCGACCTCGAGCCGGTCGCGGCACCGGCGACGGGCGTGGCGGAAGACGAGTGTCTCGAACTCGCCGACGTCGTGGGGCAGAGGGATGCGGTCGACGCGCTGGTGATCGCCGCCGCGGGCGGGCACCACCTGTTGATGAGCGGACCCCCGGGTGCGGGGAAGACCATGCTGGCGCGACGGCTCCCCGGCATCCTGCCGCCCTTGGACGACGAGGCAGCGCTGTCGGTCGCTTCGATCCGCTCGTTGTCGGGCGAGGCTGTGACGCGTCTGTCGCGGACGCCTCCGTTCGAGAGCCCTCACCACGGGGCGACCGCCGCGGCGTTGATCGGCGGCGGATCGGGCGTCGTGCGACCGGGGGCCATCGCCCGCGCGAGTGAGGGGGTGCTGTTTCTCGACGAGGGCGGCGAGTTCCCGGCGTCCGTTCTCGACGCTCTCCGGCAGCCGCTCGAGAGCGGTGTGATCCAGGTGCACCGGTCCGGGGTCTCCGCGACGTATCCGGCGCGGTTCCAGCTCGTCGTGGCGACGAACCCCTGTCCCTGCGGTCAGTACGGGGTAGCGGGCGGTTCGTGCGAGTGCGCTCCGCAGGC
Organism: Microbacteriaceae bacterium; assembly: GCA_022702225.1. Classification (GTDB taxonomy): domain Bacteria; phylum Actinomycetota; class Actinomycetes; order Actinomycetales; family Microbacteriaceae; genus Microbacterium. Next base: position 5,510 of record JAKOMY010000291.1, read on the forward strand.
GATCCGGCGATACACGCGGCGTCTCTCCGGCCCGCTTCTCGACCGCATCGACATCGACCTGCGGCTGCAACGTGTGTCGACCGCCCGTCACGAGGGCAGCGCGCGGTCGATGTCATCCGAGGAGGCACGCGCCATCGTGGCGAAGGCGCGTGCGCGCGCCGCGCAGAGATGGGCGCAGACGCCCTGGCGTCGAAACGCCGACGTCCCGGGGACGTGGCTGCGCGGACCCGCGGCTCCTTCTCCCGATGTGCTGCGGCCCCTCGACACGGCCCTGCGCCGCGGTGCCCTGACCTTGCGCGGGTACGACCGGTTGCTGCGCGTTGCCTGGACGGTCGCCGATATCACCGGTCACGACGCGCTGCGATCCGAAGACGTCGGTCGCGCTCTGTTTCTGCGCCGGGGAGCCGTCGCGTGACGGCGTTCGTCGTCGATCCCGGGCAGGCTCGCCGGGCGCTCGCGGGGCTCAGGGGGAGCGACGCGGGGGTCGAGGAGGCCTACGCCCGGGCCGTCTGGAGCGTCCTCGCCGAACCGGGTGACGGATCGGCGGGTGCGCTCATCGCGACGCACGGGGCAGTGGAGGCCCTACGCGTCGCCACCGAGACGCAGGACGCGCAGTTCCGGGCCGCGAGAGCGCGCTGGCTTCCGCGCCTGCAGCCGGAGGCCATCACCGCGGTGCTCGACGCCGCTCGTCGCGCGGGCGCCTCGCTCGTCGTGCCGGGGGATGACCGTTGGCCTACGCGGCTCGACGACCTCGGCGATCACGCGCCGGCGGCTCTCTGGCGTCGTGGGGGAGACGTGGCGAGCGATCGTCCCGCCGTCGC
>JAKOMY010000304.1 GCA_022702225.1 Microbacteriaceae bacterium
CCGGTGGTTCTGGTGCTGCTCGGCATCCTGCTCATCCTGATGCCGGCACACCGCATCTTCTACGGTGTCATCGCCCTCGCCGTTGCGGTCTACTCCCTGGTCGGCGTCAATCTGGGTGGCTTCCTGCTCGGGATGCTGGTGAGCACGGTGGGTGGGATCGTGGCCGTGTCGTGGGCGCCGCCGACCGCCTCCGCGCCGCGAGCCTCGGCACCGACCGTCGAGGAGGCGGAGAGCGCTGCCACCGGGGTCGAGCGATGAGGCGGGCCCGGGCTACGGCTGCGCTCACCGCTGCCATCCTGGTGCTCGGCGGGTCGACCGGCGCAGCCGCGGCCTCGGCCGACGACGGTCCTCGCCCTGCCCGGTTGTGCATTCCGATCCTCTTCCCGTGCGGCGAACCCGCGCCCTCCTCGACGTCGACACCGACGCCGACACCCGGGCTCACCGTGCCGGGCCTGCCAAAGCTTCCCGGTGCCGGCACCTCGACGCCCGCTACGCCGTCGACGCCCGATGACTCCCCGACCCCCGCGCCGTCTGCCCCCTCCGCTGATTCGACCACGCCGCCCGCACAGGCAGCCGTCGCCGACGAGCGCGCGCCGGTGTTCACTCAGCCGTCGGCACAGCTGGGCGCCCAGTCGCTGTCCTTCCGCGGCATCCCCCTCATCAGTGTGGTCACGGTGCCGCTGGCCGACGGCACTCGTATCACCGCGCTGAAGATGACGGCGGACGAGATCACGATCGAGGGCTTCGCCCTCACGGTTCGCCGCGAGACGGGTCCAGCGCTCGTCACGACCGCCGACCGCATGACGTTGTCAGGGCACGTCTCGGTGTACCTGAACTCGCTGTCGGCCACCACCGCGGACGGCAAGACCCTCACCCTCGGGGCCGATACTCCTCCACCGGCCGACGGCATCGCACCCGGGCTGGCGCGCCTCACCCTGGGGCTCGTCGGCACCACAGCCGATTCGATCGTTTACACGAACACCGACCAAAAGATCACCGAACCGGGGTGAGCTCAGGGTCGGGCGAATCCCCAGCCTGAGCGGGACGTTGCTCGATACAGTCGACGTGATCATCGATCACCGACCCACGAGAGAGAAAACCCGTGAGCCATCACCGCGCCTCCACCGACCAGGAGGGCCGATCTTCGAGCCCCCTCTTTCCGAGAGGGGGTGAGATCTGATGCTGGCCGCGGCCCTGACGCTTCTGTTGGGGATCATCGTGACTCTGGCGATCATCGCCGCCTGCGGCTTCTTCGTCGCGCAGGAGTTCGCGTACATGTCCGTCGATCGTTCGCGGCTCGCGGCGAAAGCCGAGAAGGGCGACGCTCAGGCGAAGCGCGTGCTCGCCATCACCAAGCGCACCTCGTTCATGCTGTCGGGTGCCCAGCTGGGCATCACCGTCACGGGACTGCTGATCGGCTACGTCGCCGAGCCGTTGATCGGTGAGTCGCTCGGCACCCTCCTGGGAGGGGTGGGTATCGATCCGGCCGTCTCGGTCCTCATCGGCACCATCGGCGCGTTGCTGCTGGCCACCGTCGTCACGATGATCTTCGGCGAGCTGTACCCGAAGAACCTCGCCATCGCCAGCCCGGAGCCTCTGGCCCGCGCCCTCGCGGTGCCCACCCGCATCTACCTGCTGCTGTTCGGCTGGCTCATCACCGTGTTCGACGTCGCCGCCAACGCCCTGCTGAGGCTGCTGCGCATCGAGCCCCTCGAAGACGTCGACGAGAGCGCCACCGCGCGTGACCTCGAGGCGATCATCGAAGAGTCCCGCGTCAGTGGCGACCTTCCCGACGACCTATCGATGATCATCGACCGCATCCTCGACTTCCCGCAGCGCGACGTCGAGCACGCCATGATCCCGCGTTCCCAGATCGACTCGGTCACCCCCGACACCACGGTCGGCGAGGTACGCGCGCTCATGGCCACCGGTCACACCCGCTACCCCGTGATCGGCGACGAGGACTCCCCCGTCGGCGTCATCGAACTCATCGACGTGCTGCGCGAGCAGCCCGCCGACGATGCCCCCGTGGCATCCGTCATGCGCGCCGCCGTCGTGATCCCGACCTCGATGCTGCTCCCCGTCGCCCTCGACCGCATGCGTCGCTCCCGCAACGAACTCGCGTGCGTGGTCGACGAGTACGGCAACTTCGACGGCATCCTGACGATCGAAGACCTGACGGAGGAAGTCATCGGAGAGCTGTCCGACGAGCACGACGTCGAGGTCGCCGAGGTCTCGGCCGACGGAGACGATGCCTGGACGGTTCCCGGCGACCTGCACCTCGACGAGCTCGAGCGTCTGCTGGGTCACGACCTCGCCGAGAGCGACGTCGAGACCGTGGCCGGCCTCGTCATCGAGACCCACGGGGATCTGCCGGCGGTCGGCAGCGTCATCCGGATCGATCTGCCCGAGCGCGCGTCGGAGACCGTGCAGGGGCTCGACCTCGAGCGCTGGCTCGCCGTCGAGGTCGTCGAGGTCGACCGGCACGTGCCCTCCCAGTTGAAGATCCGCCTGCACGAGGTGGATCGAGATTCCGAGCCCGCCGTGGAAGCATCCGCGATCGACGAGGAGGTGGCCCGATGAACGGCTGGACCGTCGCGCTCATCACAACCGCGCTCATCGTCGCCAGCGCCTTCTTTGTCATCGTCGAATTCGCCTTGCTCGCCGCTCGTCGACACCGCCTCGAAGAGCAGGCCGCCACGAGCGCCTCGGCGCGCGCGGCTCTGCGCGGTGTGAACGAGCTCACCGTGATGCTGGCGTTCGCGCAGCTCGGCATCACGGCGTGCACCTTCTTGCTCGGTGCCATCACCAAGCCCGCGATCGACTACGCGCTGGCCCCCGTGTTCGAGACGTGGGGTCTGCCGTACGTTCTCGCCGACATCATCGCCTTCATGCTCGCGTTGATCGTCGTGACCTTCCTTCACCTCGTGATCGGAGAGATGGCGCCGAAGTCGTGGGCGATCGCGCATCCCGAAACCGCGGCGAAGGCCACCGGCATCCTGGCCCGCGCCCTCACCTGGCCGTTGCGTCCGTTCCTGCTGTGGATCAATCACATCGCGAACCGTCTCGTGAAGGCGTCGGGTGTCGAGCCGGTCGACAAGGCCGCCGCGGGCGGACAGGACGCCGACACCATTCGCGAGCTCGTGGCGCACTCCCGCCAGGCGGGCACCCTCGAGAAGCAGTACTCCGAGCCGATCGCTCAGGCGATCGCTCTGGGCACTCTGACGGTGGGTGACATCGTGCGCACCGACCGCTCCCCCACGAGCGTGCCGACGGATGCCACGGTCGCCGACATCCAGGCCGTCGCCGCCTCGTCGACGCACCTGCGAATCCTCGTCGGGGCGGGAGCGTCCTCGCGCGTCGCGCACGTGCGGGACACGCTCGCCGTCGACCCCGGGACGCCGGCGCTCGAGATCGCCCGTGATCCTCTGGTGCTCGAGCCCGCGGCATCCGCTTACGACGCTCTGGCACGCATGCGGCGCGGTCGTGTCCAGCTGGCGACGGTCGTGGAGGGCGAGCGTCTGATCGGTGTCGTGACGCTCGACGACCTGCTGCGGGAGATCCTGCCCGGGCCGGGAGAGCTGGCGCCTGCCGCCCGCTGACCCGGTGCCACGAGAGCCCCGTCCGTTCACCGCGGGCGGGGCTCTCACCTTGCCGTGCGGTGGTCGGGTGTCAACCCGAGGAGATTCTGAAATCCGCGGCGTACCGTCGCCCGCGTTCACCCCCTATCTCTCTCGGAGGACACTCATGAGCAAGACGTGGTTCATCACCGGCGCATCGAAGGGCTTCGGCCGCGAGTGGGCCGAAGCGGCTTTGGAGCGCGGTGACAACGTCGCCGGCACTGCTCGAAACCTCGACGACGTGAAGGCGCTGGTCGACAGCTACCCCGACTCCTTCCTTCCCCTCCAGCTCGATGTGACCGACCGTTCCGCCGATATCGACGCCGTGGCCAAGGCCCACGAGAAGTTCGGCCAGCTCGACATCGTCATCAACAACGCCGGCTACGGGCACTTCGGGATGGTGGAAGAGCTGACCGAAGACGAGGTCCGGGCGCAGCTCGAGACCAATTTCTTCGGCGCGCTCTGGGTCACCCAGGCCGCGCTGCCGATCATGCGGAAGCAGGGTTCGGGCCACATCATCCAGGTGTCGAGCATCGGCGGCATCAGCGCCTTCCCCACCGTCGGTGCCTACCACGCGTCGAAGTGGGCGCTCGAGGGTCTCTCGCAGTCACTCTCTCAGGAGGTCGCGGGCTTCGGCATCCACGTAACCCTCATCGAGCCCGGCGGCTACTCAACTGACTGGTCGGGCCCCTCGGCTCAACGCAGCGACGAGATCGACGCCTACGCCGAGGTGCGGGAGCAGGCGGCCAAGCGCCCCTCTGCTGCCGACCCCGGTAAGCCCGAGGCGACGCGCGCGGCGATCCTGAAGGTGGTGGATGCCGAGAACCCGCCGCTGCGTATCTTCTTCGGCAAGGCGCCCCTGGGCATCGCCGAGCGCGACTACGAGTCGCGTCTGCAGACGTGGCGCGAGTGGCAGCCGGTGTCGGAGGAGGCGCACGGCTCGTAAGCCGG
>JAKOMY010000358.1 GCA_022702225.1 Microbacteriaceae bacterium
TCGGGTTGTTCGTCTTCGGCCTCGGCTCGCCCCATGCCGACGTGCCCTCGCACGTGTACAGCGGCGACTACTTCGACGAGCGCGACCGCGCGGTCATCGAGCGCGAGGGCGTGGTCGGCGACTGCGCGACCGTTTTCTACCGCGCGGACGGCTCGAGTGACATCCCCGAGCTCAACGCCCGCTCCAGCGGCCCCGATCTCGACACGGTCCGGCGCATCCCCCGTCGTTTCTGCGTCGTGTCGAGCCTGTCCAAGCTCGACGGACTGCGTGGAGCGCTCGCTGCGGACCTCGTGACCGAACTGGTCGTCGAGGAGTCGCTCGCGCGGCGTCTGCTGAGCGTCACGCGCTGACGCAGGCCGCGCCGAGCGCTCACCGCTCGCCGAACCCCTCGTCGATGAGCGCCCGGAGTTCCGCCAGCGCCGCCTCGGCCTCGGGGCCCGACGCGCGCACCCGCACGCGTGATCCCTGACGGATCCCCAGCGCCATCAGCGCGAGCAGGCTCCGCCCCGATACTTCGTCGGCACCGGTCTCGAGGTCGGCGATGCGCACGTCGGCATCGTGCCGCGAAGCGGCCTTGACGAAGGCGGCGGCCGGTCGTGCGTGCAGGCCGGAGGGGTTGGTGACGACGGCTTCGAACGAAAGCGCCTCTCCGGCCGGGGCGACTCCCGTATCGCCGACACCGGATGCCGACCCCTCGGCGTCGGCGCCCAGCTGCCGTGCCTTCGCGGCGGCGGCGGTGGCGCACTCGCGGGCCACGGTCTCGATGTCGCCCCCACCCGCGGCGGTCACCACGGCGGCGACGAGCCCCTCCACGAAGGGGGCGGGACTCAGACGGATGCGCTCGGGTGCGGCGACGAACTCCAGAGCCGTCTCGGCGCTGAGGATCGCAGAGCCCAGGTCCATCAGCACGAGGACCCCGTCTCCGGAGTCGGCCTCGTCGATGGCCGCGGCGATGGCCACGGCATCCGTTCCGAGATCGTCGTCGGGACCGCCTGCGGCGACGCGAACCGTCGGCGGTGTCTCGCCTCCCATCTGCAGGGCGAGGTGCACGGCGGCCTCGGCGAGAGCGCGGGAGTGCGAGACGGCCACGAGACCGATCACTCGGCGGCCGCCAGGGTGTCGCTCAGCGCCTGCAGAAGCAGGGTCGCGGACGTCGCACCGGGGTCGAGGTGCCCCGCGCTGCGTTCGCCGAGATAGCTCGCGCGACCCTTGCGGGCGACGAGCGGCTCGGTGGCGTCGCGCCCCCGGGCCGCGGCCTCGGCGGCGGCCCGGGCGGCCGTGGCGGGGCCCTCGTGGGCTGCGGCATCCCAGGCGTCGACGGCGGGCGAGAGGGCGTCGATCATGGTCTTGTCGCCGAGCTCGGCCTTCCCGCGGGCGACGACCCCGTCGACGCCGGCGCGCAGGGCGGCGCCCAGGGCATCGGCATCGATCTGTCCCCCTGCGGCGAGGGCGGGGCCCATGCGGAGGAAGAACGTGCCGTAGAGCGGGCCGCTGGCACCGCCGACCGTCGAGACGAGGGTCATGCCGACGGTCTTGAACAGATCGGCCGGACTCGCCGGGACGGGGTCGAGCTTGGCGACCACCGCGTCGAGACCTCGCGCCATGTTCGAGCCGTGATCGGCGTCGCCGATCTCGGAGTCGAGGCGGGTGAGTTCGTCTTTCTGCTGCTGCACGGCCTCGTGGAACGCGCGGATCCATGCCACCAGATCGTCGGTCGAGACGGAGCCGCTCATGCGCCCCACCGCAGACCGGGGGTCACGACGGGGGCGTCCCACAGGCGGAGCATCTCTTCGTCGGCCTTGACGACGGTCAACGATGCCCCGGCCATGTCGAGGCTCGTGATGTAGTCGCCGATCAGCACGCGCTGGATGTCGACGCCGGCCGAGGCGAGCAGCGGTGCGACCTCGCCGTAGAGCAGATACTGCTCGATCAGCGGGGTGCCGCCGAGGCCCGACAGCAGCACGATCGCCGGCCCGACGGGCTCGCCGAAGTCGTGGACGATCGGATCGACCATGAGCTTCGCGATCTCTCGAGCGGATGCCAGCTTCACGCGCGAACGGCCGGGTTCGCCGTGGATGCCGACGCCGACCTCCATCTCGTCGTCGGGGAGCTCGAAGGTGGGTCGGCCCGCCGCGGGGACGGTGCAGCTGGTCAGGGCAACGCCCATCGAGCGGCCGGCGGACGAGACGCGGCGGGCGAGATCGGCGACGGAGGCGAGGTCGGCTCCCTCCTCCGCGAGGGCGCCGACGACCTTCTCGAGGATCACGGTGGTGCCGGTGCCGCGGCGGCCCGCGGTCCAGGTGGAGTCGGTGACGGCGACGTCGTCGGCGACCACGACGGACTCGACCTGCACGCCCGAGGCCTCGGCGAGTTCCGCCGCCATCTCGAAGTTCAGCACGTCGCCGGTGTAGTTCTTCACGATGTGCAGCACGCCCGCACCCGAATCGACCGCCTGCGTCGCGGCGAGCACCTGGTCGGGGGTGGGGGAGGTGAACACCTCGCCGGCCGCCGCGGCGTCGAGCATGCCGAGACCGACGAAACCGCCGTGCAGGGGCTCGTGCCCGGATCCGCCGCCCGACACGAGCGCCACTTTGCCCGCGCGTGTCGGCTCCGCCCGCAGAATGACGCGGTTCTCGGCATCCACCCGGACGTTCGGATGAGCTGCTCGGATGCCGCGGAGGGCCTCCGCCAACACGTCGGCGGGGTCGTTGACGAACTTCTTCACGGTGCCTCCTCGTTGTGGCGACGACGGTTCGGGCCGTCGGTTTCGACCCTGCTCGCGGGGGGCCGTCACGTCAAGGAGGAAAAGCCGGTGAGAGACCGCGTCTCAGAGGCGCTCGTGCGGCAGTACCTGCCTGATGCGCTCGATCGGGTTCTGCGCGGGTGCCTCGTTGTAGGCGTTCGCGAGCTCCTGCTCGCTCAGAGCGTGGATCGCGGCCATGATCTCGTCGGTGGCACCGCGACGCGCGCGGCCCGAGGAGGCGGCACCGTGCGGGGAGAGGTCGAGGGGCGTGCCGAAACGCACCGTGATGCGCTCCTTGGTCGTCGGGATCTTCGCACCGACCGGCATGACCTTGTCGGTGCCGATGAGACCGACCGGGACGACCGGGGCGCCGGTCTGCAGGGCGAGGAAGGCGACCCCGGTGCGGCCCTTGTAGAGGCGGCCGTCGAGGGAGCGCGTGCCCTCGGGGTAGAGAGCGACGGCCCGGCCGTCGTCGAGGAGCGCTCGCTGCTGGTCGAGGGCGTCGAGGGCCTTCTGGCCGGCGCCGCGCTCGACGGGTATCGCACCGATCGCGGTGAAGAACTGGCGCGACGCCCACTTCTCGAAGTACGCGGACTTCGCCATGAAGTGCACGGGGCGGGGAGCGGCGACCGGGATGGCGATCGAGTCGATGAACGACAGATGATTGCTCGCGAAGATCACGGGACCGGTCCGGGGGACGTTCTCTCGCCCCTCGATGCGCGGTCGATAGACGGCGCGCGCCAGGGGAGCGATCAGCAGGCGTCCGAGGCGGTAGGTCGCGCCCATCTGTTCCGGCACGGTCGCGGGGGTCTCGGCGGGCAGGTCGGAACTCACTCGACGAGGCTACTCGCCGCCGCATGCCCGGGCGTGCATGGTGCGCGCGTGTACGCGCGAACGCGCGCGCACCGGCCTCTCAGCCGCGGCAAAGCCGGATGCGCGAAGATGAGGGTTCTCTGTCTTTCCTCGAGAGGTCACCCGTGCGCTTCCGCCCGATCGCTTCCCTGTCCGTCGCCGCCGCCGCTGCCCTGCTGCTGGCCGGGTGCTCCGGTTCGCCCGACGAGACGTCGACGCCCGACGCGAGCGGGTCGGCCGACGCGGGGCAGTGCCAGAGCGCGCTCGCCGACGCGCCCGCTCCCGACGGTCTCGTCGTCTCGGGCGATTTCCAGAGCAAGGTCACCGTGACTCTGCCCGACGGGTACAACCCCACCGCCCTGCAGCGCACGACCCTCGTCGAGGGCACGGGCCAGCAGGTCAAGGCGGGCGATGTCCTCAAGGCCAACTTCACGCTGATCGACACCGCCTCGGGCGCCGTTCAGCTCCAGACCCTCGACACCGAGCCGAGCGGCATGGACACGCTCGTCTCTTCGCAGCAGATCTTCGGGGCCGCTCTCGAGTGCGCGCCGATCGGGTCGCGCACCGTCTCGTCGTTCCCCGCCGGCACGCTCGGTGAGGGCTCACCCGCCTTCGTCATGGTCGCCGACGCCATCTCGGAGCTGCCGACCCGCGCCGAGGGCACCGAGGTCGCCCCCGTCGACGGCATGCCGACGGTGACTTTCGACGACAACGGCGCCCCCACGACCACGACCGACGCCGACGGCAAGCAGATGCTGCCCAAGCCCACCGCTCCGGCTCCCACCGACGTGCGCATCGAGAACCTGCGCCAGGGAGCGGGCGAAACGGTCAACGCCGGTGACCAGGTCATCGTGCAGTACACCGGCGCCCTCTACGACAGCGGGCAGGTCTTCGACTCGAGCTGGCAGCGCGGCACTCCGGCGCAGTTCCAGACCGACCAGGTCGTCGACGGCTTCCGGCAGGCCCTCGAGGGGCAGACCGTCGGCTCGCAGGTCGTCGTCGTCATCCCGCCCGCCGCGGGCTACGGCGACAAGGCGCAGGGCGACATCCCGGCCAACTCGACCCTGTTCTTCGTCGTCGACATCCTGGGCGTGCAGCACGCCAACATGGCGGGCTAACTAGGCTGAGGGCATGCGCCGCGTCCTCATCCTCGGTTCCACCGGTTCGATCGGCACGCAGGCGCTCGACGTCATCGCCGACAACGCCGATCGCTTCGAGGTCGTCGGTCTCGCCGCCGGCACCGACCGTGCCGGCGTCGAGGCGCAGGCCCTGGCCTTCGGCGTCGAGCACACCGCCCTCGGTGCCGTCGAGGCCGAGCAGCTCGTGCGCGACGTCGAGGCCGACGTGGTGCTCAACGGCATCACCGGGTCGGTCGGACTCGGTCCCACCATCGCCGCCCTCGAGGCGGGGCGCACCCTCGCCCTCGCCAACAAAGAGTCGTTGATCGTCGGCGGCGAGCTCGTCACCGCGCTCGCCGCCGAGGGGCAGATCGTCCCGGTGGACTCCGAGCACTCCGCGATCGCCCAGGCGCTGCGCTCCGGTCACGACGGTGAAGTGCGCCGGCTCGTGCTCACGGCATCCGGAGGCCCCTTCCGCGGACGCTCGCGCGACGAGCTGCAGAACGTCACCCCCGCGGAAGCCCTCGCTCACCCCACGTGGGACATGGGCCGTGTGGTCACGACGAACTCCGCCACTCTCGTCAACAAGGGCCTCGAGGTGATCGAGGCGCACCTGCTCTTCGACGTGCCGTACGACCGGATCGCGGTGACCGTGCACCCGCAGTCGATCGTGCACTCGATGGTCGAGTTCGTCGACGGCTCGACCATCGCGCAGGCGTCGCCGCCCGACATGCGTCTGCCGATCTCGCTCGGCCTCGACTGGCCGCATCGCATCGCCGGCGTGGGCGTTCCGCTCGATTGGACGCGCGCCTCGCAGTGGACCTTCGAGCCGCTCGACGAGAAGGCGTTCGGATCGGTGGCCCTGGCCAAGAAGGTCGGACGCGCGGGCGCCACCTATCCCGCCGTGTTCAACGCGGCCAACGAGCAGGCCGTGGACGCGTTCCACGAGGGCCGGCTGAGCTTCCTCGAGATCGTCGAGCTGATCGAGCGCGTGGTGGACCGCCACGAGCCGCCGACGAAGCTCACGCGCGAGTCGCTCGCCGAAGCCGAGGCCTGGGCACGGCGCACCGCCGACGAGATCATCGCGGCGCGCTGAACCCGGCGCGCTGAACCCGGCGCGCTGAACCCGGAGCGGCGGCTGCTACCGGGGCGGGCGCTGCGCCGCGGTCGGCCTGAGGATCGCGCTGAGCGTCGAGGTCGCGGGGTCATGCGCCTCAGACGGCGGGCGCTGACCGCACGACTCCCGCACGACCTTGCCGCGCCTGCGGCTCACGGCTGCGCGAGACCGGATCGATGCAGCGCTGGAGCGCGATGACTCGCACGCGCTCGCCCGGGCGTCAGGCGGGGAAGTCGACCGGGCGCTCGGGGTCCGACGACGGAGTGCTGTCGGCCGGGTACGGCACGGGCCACTGCGGGTCGGGCACGGGCCAGCCGGCTGCACGCAGCGCACGACGCGACAGCTCGCGCGCCGAGTACGGGGTGCGCACGCCGCGGATGTCCCGGTAGTCCTGGTGACCGGGACCGGCCCACAGGATCGCGTCGCCGTCTCCGACCAGCTTCACGGCCTCGAGGATCGCGCGCTCGGGCGGGGTGAATTCGAGGATCTCGGCGTCGGGCCGAGCGCGTCGCGCCCCCTCGACGAGCACCTCGCGGATGGTGTCCGGGTTCTCGTGACGGGGGTGGTGGTCCGTGACGACGAGGATGTCACTGCCTTCGACGGCCGTGCGGCCCATGTCGTGACGTTTGGTGGCGTCGCGGTCGCCGTCGGCGCCGAACACCATGACGACCTTGCCGGGGGTCACCCTCCGGACCGCGGCGAGGGTCTTCTCGAACGCGTCGGGGGAGTGGCCGAAGTCCACGTAGACCGCGGGACCCTCGGTGCCCGAGACGAGCTGGGTACGACCGGGCAGCGAAGCCTCGATGTGCGAGCCGTCGAGGGTGCTGTAGAGGTGCTCCCAGGTGTATCCGGTCTCGAGCAGCATGACGATGGCGAGGCCCGCGTTGGCGGCCATATGCCGACCGATGACGGGAACGACGGTGGTGAGGGAACGGCCCTTGCCGTCGCTGAGGGTGAACTCGGTGCCTTCCTGGCGCTCGTCGACGATCTCGACGGTCCAGTCGGCGGATGCCGCAGCGGCCGCGTTCTCGCTGATCGCCGGGGTGGCGATGGTGACGACGGGGATCTCGGCGCGCGCGGCGATCTCGGCGCCGGACGCCGAGTCGAGGCAGACGACGCCGCGACGCGCGCGGTCGGGGCGGAACAGGGGGAGCTTCGCCTCGAAGTACTCGCGCATGTCGGCGTAGTCGTCGAGGTGGTCGTGGGTGAGGTTCGTGAAGCCCGCGACATCGAAGACGAGACCGTCGACCCGGTGGCGGGTGAGAGCCTGCGCGCTCACCTCGACCGCGACCGCCTGCACGCCGCGCTCGCGCATGAGGGCGAGGAGGGCGTGGAACTCGGAGGCCTCCGGAGTGGTCAGGCGCGAGACGATGACCTCGCCCGCGATGTGACGCTCGGCGGTCGAGGACAAGCCGGTGACGACGCCGAGCTGACCGAGGATCCCCTCGAGCAGGTGCGAGACGCTCGTCTTTCCGTTGGTGCCCGTGGTCGCCAGCAACTGGGGGAGCGCGTCGTCGGGCCCGGTTCCGTAGACCCACGCCGACAGATCGCCGAGGAGCGCGCGGGGGTCGTCGACGACCACGATCGGAAGACCCGCCGGGCCGGCGATCTCCGCCCCCGCGTCGTCGGTGATGACCGCGACGGCGCCACGCTCGGCGGCGATGGGGGCGAACTCCGCCCCGTGCCGGTTCACCCCGCGGATGGCGACGAAAGCCTCGCCGGCGCGGAGATCGGCGGTGGCCAGCGTGATGCCGGTGAGGGTGGTGCCGTCGACGTCGCCCACGGTGCGGACGCCGTAGCGTCGGGCGAGTTCGGCGAGGTCGCGGCGCGGCGGGTTCTCCGGGCGGAGGACGGGCGGCAGGTTCGAGGGGGCGGCGGAGGACATCGGATCCATTGTCTCATCCGGCGTCGCACAGACACCGCATCGAGGCTGCACGGGCGGTTCAAAGGCGCGCGGCGGTATCGTCGGCGGGTGACTGCGATCGCGTTCCTCATCGGCGTCATCGTGCTCGTGCTCGGCCTGGCCGTCTCGATCGCGCTGCACGAGGTCGGGCATCTCCTGCCCGCCAAGCTCTTCGGCGTGCGCGTCGGCCAGTACATGATCGGTTTCGGGCCGACCCTTTGGTCGAAGCGGATCGGCGAGACGGAGTACGGCCTGAAGGTGCTGCCGCTCGGCGGCTTCATCTCGATGGCCGGCATGTACCCGCCCGCACCCGAGGACGCCAAGCCCGGAACCAAGCGCTCGCGCTTCTTCGCGACGATGGTCCAGGACGCCCGCGACGCGAACGCTGAGACCCTGATCGCCGCCGACGATCGGGTCTTCTACAAGCTGCCCGTCTACAAGCGCATCATCGTCATGCTCGGCGGCCCGATCATGAACCTCGTGCTCGCGGTGGTGCTCTTCACGATCGCGCTGAGCGGCATCGGCATCCAGCAGGGCACCACGACCGTCGCCTCGGTCTCGCAGTGCGTGATCCCCGCGAGCGAGGGGCGCACCGACTGCACCCCCAGCGATCCCGTCGCTCCGGCGGCCGCCGCCGGCATCCAACCCGGTGACGAGTTCGTCTCGATCGACGGCACCCCCGTCTCGACGTTCGCCGAGGC
>JAKOMY010000395.1 GCA_022702225.1 Microbacteriaceae bacterium
CCGAGTTCGTGGGCGAGGCTGCTCCCGACGAGGGCCAGCTGCCGGCATCCCTCGCTCGAGACCTCTCGACCCACGCCAACGCCGCACGCGTCGCGTACGACTCGCTGGCGTCGTTCCTGTCGTCGGAGCTCGCTCCCGTGGCGGGCAAGACCGACGCGGTCGGGCGCGAGATGTACGCACTGCACTCCCGGCACTTCCTGGGCGCCGAGATCGACCTCGACGAGACCTACGAGTGGGGCGTCGAGGAACTCGCGCGCATGGTCGCCGAGCAGGAGGCCATCGCGAACGAGATCCTGCCCGGCGCCAGCGTCGAAGAGGCGGTGGCCTTCCTCGAGAAGGACGAGTCGCGCAAGCTCCGCGGCACGAAGGCCCTGCAGGAATGGATGCAGCGAACGAGCGACAAGGCCGTCGAGGAGCTCGGTCGCACGCACTTCGACATCGCCGAACCCATCCGCAACCTCGAGTGCATGATCGCGCCCACGAATGAGGGCGGGATCTACTACACCGGCCCGACCGACGACTTCTCGCGACCGGGACGCATGTGGTGGTCGGTTCCCGAGGGCGTCGACACGTTCGACACCTGGCGCGAGCTGACCACGGTCTACCACGAGGGCGTTCCCGGGCACCACCTCCAGATCGCGCAGGCCGTGTACAACCGCGCCCAGCTCAACTCGTGGCGTCGCCTTCTCGCGGGCACGAGCGGGCACGCCGAGGGCTGGGCGCTTTATGCCGAGCGCCTCATGGAGCAGCTGGGATACCTCGACGATCCCGCCGATCGCCTCGGCATGCTCGACGGGCAGCGCATGCGCGCCGCCCGCGTGGTGCTCGACATCGGCGTGCACCTGCAGAAGCCGCGCCTGGACGGCACCGGAGTGTGGGACCACGACTACGCTCTGGCGTTCATGCTGAAGAACGTGAACATGAGCGAGGAGTTCGTTCGCTTCGAGGTGAACCGCTACCTCGGCTGGCCCGGACAGGCGCCGTCGTACAAGGTCGGTCAGCGCATCTGGGAGCAGGTGCGCGACGAAGAGGAGCAACGCCGCGGTTCCGACTTCTCGATGAAGCAGTTCCACACGCGCGCGCTGGACATCGGCGGGGTCGGTCTCGACACGCTGCGCGCAGCGCTGGCATCCGCCTGATCTCCCCGAGGGGCGTCGCCGAGTCGGCGCCCCTCGGCGATGCGGGGGAATACCCCGTCGTCGCGTAAAGTTCATTCATCCGAATGCAAGGAGACCCCATGGACGCCCGTTCCCTCGAGCTCGGCCTCGACACCTTCGGAGACATCTCGCGCGCCCCCGACGGGTCGCTGCTGTCCGATGCGCAGACCATCCGAAACGTCGTGGACCAGGCCGTTCTGGCCGACGAGGTCGGTCTGTCGTTCTTCGGAGTGGGCGAGCACCACCGCAAGGACTTCGCGGTCACCAGCCCCGAGATCGTCCTGGCCGCGGCCGCCGCGCGGACGAAGAACATCCACCTCGGCACCGCGGTGACCGTGCTCTCGAGCGACGACCCCGTGCGCGTGTACGAGCGCTTCGCCACCCTGGATGCGATCTCAAACGGACGCGCCGAGGTCATCCTTGGGCGGGGCTCCTTCATCGAGTCGTTCCCCCTCTTCGGCTACGACCTCGCCGATTACGAGCAGCTGTTCGAAGAGAAGCTGGAGCTGTTCTCGCACCTGCTAACCGAGAAGCCCGTCACCTGGTCGGGTCGCACGCGCGCCGCGCTCCAGGATGCCGATGTGTACCCCAAGACCGAGACGGGTCTGACCGCGTGGGTCGGCGTCGGCGGCTCACCGGAGTCGGTCGTGCGCACGGCCCGCTACGGCTACGGTCTCGTGCTCGCCATCATCGGCGGCTCGGCTGCCCGATTCCGCCCCTACGCCGACCTGTATCGCCGTTCGCTGGCAGAGCTCGGCAAACCCCAGATGCCGATCTCGGTGCACTCGCCCGGCCACGTCGCCGAGACCGACGAGCAGGCGTGGGACGAGGCTTTCGAGGGCGTCGCCGAGCTCAACAACACCATCGGCCGTGAGCGCGGCTGGCCCGAGTACAACCGCATGCGCTTCCAGCACGACGTGGGCCCCGAGGGGTCGATGTACGTCGGTTCGCCCGAGACCGTCGCCCGCAAGATCGCCGCGACCGTGCGGGCACTGGGCAACTCACGCTTCCAGATGAAGATCGCGAGCGGGTCCATCTCGCACGACCGGCTCCTGTCGAGCATCGAGTTGTACGGCACCAAGGTGCGTCCTCTCGTCGAAGAGATGCTCGCCGACACCCCCGCGTCGGCCGACGCCCCCGGCATCCGGTGACCACGACCACCGACACCATTCGGGTGTCCGAACGTCTCGACGCGCTGCCGTTCACCCGTCGTCACGGGCGGATCCTGGGCGGGTCGGGTCTGGGGTGGGCCCTGGATGCCATGGACGTGGGCCTCATCTCGTTCGTCATCGCGGCCCTCAGCGTGCAGTGGCAGCTGGCGCCGACGCAGGCGTCGTGGATCGCGTCGGCGGGCTTCGCCGGTATGGCGATCGGGGCGAGCGTCGGAGGGCTGCTGGCCGACCGGTTCGGGCGCCGGTACGTCTTCGCGCTGACCCTGCTGGTCTACGGTGTGGCGACCGGTGCCAGTGCGCTGGTGGGCGGTCTGGCAGCGCTCCTCGTGCTCCGCTTCGTCGTCGGTCTCGGGCTCGGGGCCGAGCTGCCGGTGGCCTCGACGTACGTCAGCGAGTTCGCGCCCGCGCGTATGCGGGGCCGGCTCATCGTCTTCCTCGAGGCGTTCTGGGCCGTCGGGTGGACCGCGGCGGCGCTGATCGGCTACCTCATCGTGCCGTCGTCCGCCGACGGCTGGCGCTGGGCCTTCGCGCTCGGTGCGATCCCCGCGGTGTACGCCCTGATCGTGCGGTGGGGTCTGCCCGAGTCGCCGCGCTGGCTGGCTTCGCGCGGACGCAACGCCGAGGCGATCGTCATCGTGCGCGATCTCGAAGCCGCGGCCGGTCGCATCGCCCTCGAGGCCTCGACCGAGGGGG
>JAKOMY010000006.1 GCA_022702225.1 Microbacteriaceae bacterium
CTCGGCACCTCCGACGACACCGGAGCCGACATCCGGCTGCAGACGCGCGCCACGGCGATCCGCCCGGACGAGCACCAAGTGGATGCCGACGACCAGACGTTCTCGTACGGCAAGCTCCTCATCGCCACCGGCGGGAAGCCCGTGCCCCTGCCCGTCGACGACCACTCGAACGGCGAGCGGGCGCTGACCTTCCGCACCGCCGAGGATTACCGACACCTCCGAGCCCTCGCGAAGGACCTCGACCGCATCGCCGTCGTCGGCGGCGGTTATATCGGCTCCGAGCTCGCCGCCGCCCTCGTGCAGAACGGCGTCGAGACGGTGCTCATCCACACGGGTTCGGTGCTCGGCGATGCGGTGTTCCCGGCCGCGCTGGCAGAGCGCTTCGAGAAGCTCTTCCGCGACGCCGGGGTCGAGATCGTCTCAGGCTCCAAAGTCGCAGGAGGAGAAGTGGATGCCACGGGCGCCCGCCTCGAACTCGAGAACGGCGATGAGGTGAGCGCGGACGCCGTCGTGAGCGGCCTCGGCATCGAAGTGGCCGTCGACCTGGCCGAGAAGGCGGGTCTTCAGGTCGACGACGGCGTGCACGTCGACGCGCAGCTACGTACATCGGCCGACGACGTCTACGCCGCGGGCGACGTCGCGAGCTACCCCGACCGTCTGCTCGGGCGCCGTCGCGTCGAGCACGTCGACAATGCGAACGAGCAGGGCAGGGCCGCCGGTCGCAACCTCGCGGGGGCTGCCGAGCCCTACACGCACACTCCCTATTACTACTCGGCGGTCTTCGGCATCCGGTACGAGGCGGTCGGCACGCTCGACTCCTCGCTCGAGACGGTCGAGGACTGGATCGACACGGACCGCGGGGTCGTCTACTACCTGGACGACGACCGCGTCGTCGGCGTCCTGCTGTGGAACGTGGAGGAGGCTCGGGATGCCGCCCGCTCGGTGCTCGCCGAGGCCGACACCCTGACGCGTGACGACCTGATGGGTCGCATCCGCTGACGCGGCCGGGCGGCGCGGCGCGAGAGCGGTCTCGTGCGGTGCCGTGCGGATGGCGGGCAGGTCGTGCGGACGACGCCGCAGGACTAACCTGGACGCGCGCTGAGTGTCCTCAGCCCGCGATCCCCCAGGAGCATCCGATGGCCACCGCCGAACTTCGCCTCTCCGTCCCCGTCGACTCCGCACGGGACGCCGTCGGCTACGCGCTCGCCGAGCAGGGCTTCACGGCGCAGCCCACGGCGTCCGGATCCCTCGACGTCTCGCGCGGGAGCATGGGCACCACTCTCGTGGCAGGCGCCTTCGCGGGGCAGGACATGCACGTCCGCTTCGACGTGCATTTCTCGGAGATCGCCGAAGGCACGCTCGTGTCGTTCGAGCACTCCACTCTGGGCGGCTTCTTCAAGGGCGGGGCGATCGGCGCCGCCAAGGTCGGAGACGTGGTGCGCGAGGCGGCCCACCGCGCGGGGGCCCGTCTCGCTCAGCAGGGCCTGCTCGTCGGCGGCGTGCCCGACTCCCCCTCCGACGTGGGTGCTGGCGAACAGCCTGCCGCGAGCGGCGGAACCTGGGCGCCCCCGGTTCCGCCCGCCCCTCCCGGGTACCCGGGAGTCCCTTCCGCCGGCGACGGCTCGGCGGCCGCTCCGGCCTACAGCGCACCCATCGGCGACGCTCAAATCGGGGCCCCCGCTTACGCGGCATCCCCTTACGGCACTGCGTCGGCCGCATCGGACCGCACCAACGGCATCTCGATCCTCGCGATCATCCTCGGTTTCGTCTTCCCCATCGGCGGCATCATCGCCGGTGCGGTCGCCCTCGCCCAGATCAAGCGCACGGGCGAGAAGGGGCGCGCCCTCGCGATCACCGGCATCGTGGCGGGCGCGGTCATCAGCGTCCTGGCGATCCTCGCCGTCATCGGCCTGTTGATCTTCTCTTTCACCGTCGGTTCGAAGGTGTCCTCCGCCGACCCGTTCGATGTCCCCACGTCCCCGCAGGACGGTGGCGTCACCGTGGGCCCCAGCGATGCTGCTCCGGGCGACGAAGACACCTTCACCCTGCCCGTCGGGGTCTGCCTCGACGACGTCCCGAGCGGATTCATCAGCTCGTCCAACATCGTCGAGTGCGCCACCGCGCACACGTACGAGGTGTTCAGCAGTTTCCTCCTCCCCGAGGGGGCTTTCCCCGGCGACGACGCCATCGCCTCCGCCGCTCAACAGGGCTGCGATGCGGCGTTCCCGTCCTTCGTCGGCATCCCGTACGAGCAGTCCGCTCTGAACTATCAGTACGTCGCCCCCACCGAGGGCACCTGGACCGACGGCGACCGCGAGATCTCGTGTCTGCTCTACGACCCCGCCGTGCAGGAGACGACCGGGTCGTTGGCGGGTTCGGCGCGCTGACGAGGGTCGGGGACGGCGGCGGACGCGCCGTCCTTCGACGGGCTGGTCGGGTTCAGCCTCTCGAAAGTCACTCCGAAAGCTGCTGACTCTCGACGCCACGGGCTCGCCGACAGGAACGTCAGCGGTCACACGGCCGACCGGTGATGTCCGCATCCCACGGCGGCGGGCTTCGACGCCGAGCCGAGCTCTGGCTGCGGTGGGTCAGAGGCTTGTGTCGATGCCGTTGCTGGTGTCCCGGATCGCTTGGGCGACCCGACATGCCGGGATCGGGCTCTCCACGCCGCTCATCTCAACTTATTCAGGCGAATTATTCCGTTGAGCCCCGTTTCAATGCGATGATGCATTTATGCACCGTTTAACCCCCTTTATTCCGGGGCCGCGTCGCGGTGTGAATCAGGAGATATCATGCCGCTGGGCCGTTCCCCCGTCAGTGCTTCGCCGAGGCGCGCGCGTTTCAGTGGGCGGGTGACGCTGTCCATTGCCGCAGCTGTCGTCATCGTGTTGGGTGCGGGGGCAGGCGGCACCACGGGGGCATGGTTCACGGCCACAGCCTCTCGGGGCGGCTCGCTGGCGTCAGGCTCGATCAGCTCGGTGACGGGAACCGCCGCGGGTACTCGCCTTCAAGGCGTCAATGTCACCTGGAACAGCG
>JAKOMY010000013.1 GCA_022702225.1 Microbacteriaceae bacterium
CCGAACAGGTCGATGGCCAGGTCTTTCGCCCAGGCCGGGGCGAGGTCGATCATGCCCCCGCCGATGACGGCGAACGGGCTCGCGGTGGGCGAGACGATCGCCGCGGCGAGCTCGCCGAGGCCGGCGCCGAACACGGTGGCGGCGATCGAGGCGACGATCGCCGCGAGATCGCGGCGGCGGGAAGATGCGGGGGTCACGAGGGGAGCCTAGGGAGCCCCGGGCACCCGGGCGCCGCGCGTGCGATATTCACAGGCAACCGGCACCCGTCGCCGCACGGGGTCGCAGACGGAGGGCGGTGTCAAGCTTCTATCCGAAAGTCTCCGCGATCCCCACACTGACGCGGTGAAGCACCGCGACCATTCGGCATCCCCTCCTCTCCTGTCCGACGACGCCCCCGAACTCGACGATGTCCGCGAGGCGCTGGCGGGCATGGATGCCGTCGAGGTGCCCGGCCGCGACATCGCCGCGACCCTGGCCTGGGCGACGACCGTCACCTCGCCGCGCTCTCTCGGCGCGACCTGGGAGCTGCTGGCCTCGGTCTCGGCGCGCGATGTGGCCGCCGCGCGCGTGCTCGAGCCGCATCTCGACGCCCTCGCGATCCTCGACGAGGCCGCCCGCGAGGGGATCGACGTCGACCTCGAGCCCGGCGGGTCGTGGGGGGTCTTCGCGGCGGAGGGGCCCGGCACGCGCCTGGAGGCGCGACGCTCCGCCGGTACCTGGACACTGCACGGGACCAAGCCGTGGTGCTCGCTCGCCGCCCACCTCGATCGCGCGCTCGTGACCGCGTGGGTCGACGACGAACGGCGACAGCTCTTCGCCCTCGACCTGCGCGCCCCGGGCGTCACCGCGCGGACCGGCCCCTGGCACGCCCGCGGACTCGACCGGGTCGTCAGCGCGCCGATCGACCTCGACGGGGCGGTCGCCGTCCCCGTGGGGGAGCCCGGCTGGTACCTGCGTCGGCCCGGCTTCGCGCACGGCGGGGTGGGGGTCGCGGCGTGCTGGTGGGGCGGGGCCCTGCCGCTGCGTGACGCGTTGCGCGCGGCCGCAGCCGTCGACCGCGCCGACCAGCTCTCCCGCGTGCATCTCGGTCGTGCCGACACCGCCCTCTGGGCCGCGCGCGCCGTGCTGCGTGAGACGGCGACGGTCTTCGGCGCCGGGGGGTCGGCATCTGCCGGTCTGCGTGCCGCCCGCGCGCGCACCGTGATCGCCGACGCCGTCGAGACGACCCTCGTCCAGGCCGCGCACGCGCTGGGCCCGCTGCCGCTCGTCGCCGACGAGGCGCACGCGCGGCGCGTCGCCGACCTGCAGGTCTACCTGCGTCAGCACCACGGGGAGCGCGACGTCGCGCGAATAGGCGCCGAGGTCGCGACGGGAGCGGTCGCGTGGTGAGCTTCGACCATCGCGATCCCGGCACCGACGAGAGCGTCTGGGTCGAGGCTCTTCGCCGAGACCTGCCCCCGCTCGATCTCGACGTCGACCATCTGATCGTGGTGGCCGCGCACCCCGACGACGAGAGCCTCGGAGCCGCGGGTCTGCTCGCGACCGCGGCGGCCCGCGGCATCCCGGTCGATCTTCTCGTCGTGACCGACGGCGAGGGCTCTCACCCCGATTCGCCCACCCACGGGCCCGCGACCCTCGCGCTGATGCGCCGCCGCGAGCTCTACGAGGCGGCGCGCATCGTGGGGCTGGTCGGTGAACCGATCTTCCTCGGCCTGCCGGACGGCGGGACGGAGGAGTATCGGGATGCCGTCTCCGCGGCGCTGCGCGAAACGCTCGACGCCGCGGCCGGTCGGCGCGTGCTGGTGCTGTCGCCGTGGCGGGGAGACGGGCACCGCGACCACCGGGTCGTCGGCGAGATCGTCGAGCAGGTCTGCGCCGCCCGCGGGGTGCGCTCGCGGGCCTTCCCGATCTGGCTCTGGCACTGGGGCGGCCCTGACGACGTGCCGTGGGACCGCGTCGAACGTCTCGTGCTCGAGCCCCGCGCGCGCGAGGCCAAGACCCGCGCCCTCGACGCGCACCGCAGTCAGCTCGAGCCGCTGTCGCGAGCACCGGGGGACGAGGCGATGATCCACGCCGGAATGCGCGCGCACGCCGAGCGCGACGCCGAGTTCTTCGTCGTTCCGGAGCGCCCCGCCGCCCCGGCGGCCAGTGTCGGCCGGGAGTACTTCGACGACATGTACGCCCGCCACGACGACCCCTGGGGCTTCGACTCGCGGTGGTACGAGGAGCGCAAACGCGCCGTGCTCCTCTCCGCCCTCCCGCGGCGCCGCTACCGTTCGACCCTCGAGGCGGGGTGCTCGACCGGAGCGCTGACCGCGCAGCTGACCGATCGGAGCGATCGAGTGCTCGCCGTCGATCTCGCCCCCGCGGCCCTGGAACGCGCACGGACGCGTCTGGCGGGGCACGACAACGTCGAGCTGCGTCTCGCGACGCTTCCCGGCGCGTGGCCGGAGGGCGAGTTCGACCTGGTCGTGCTGTCGGAGGTGGCGTACTACTGGGCGGGAGTCGACCTCGATCGCGGGCTCACGGCGGCCGCCGCCTCGCTGAGCGTCGACGGCCACCTGGTCGCCTGCCACTGGCGGCATCCGGTCGCCGAGTATCCGCTCAGCGGCGACCAGGTGCACGACGCGCTCGCCGCTCGGGGCGACCTCGTGCGCCTCGTGCGGCACGACGAGGAGGACTTCGTGCTCGAGGTGTACGCGCACCCGGGCGTGCGATCAGTGGCGGCCGAGTCCGGACTCGTCCCGTGAGGGCGGTGGCCGTGGTGATCCCGGCGCACGACGAGGAGGCCCTGATCGGGCGCTGCCTGGCAGCGGTCGACCGGGCCGTCTCCCACGCGAAGGAGCGCACCCCCGACCTGGATGTCGCGGTCGTCGTCGTGCTCGATGCGTGCACCGACACCACCGCCGCGCAGGTGCGGCGCTGGCCGGTCGAGGCGGTCGAGATCGGCGCTCGCCGCGTGGGCACCGCGCGGCGGGTCGGTGTCGCTCATGCGCTCGGGGCGCTCTCCGCGAGTCCGGCCGACACGTGGATCGCCATGACCGATGCCGACACCGTCGTGCCCTCGAATTGGATCTCGCATCAGCTCGACCTCGCCGAGGCCGGGGTCGACCTCGTGCTCGGAACCGTCCGCCCCGACTTCGCCGACCTCAGCGCCCGCCACGCCGCGTACTGGCGTGCCACGCACCATCGGGGCGCACCGCCCGGGAACGTTCACGGGGCCAACCTCGGCGTGCGGGCGAGCACGTACGCCCGGGCGGGCGGCATCCCGGATCTCATCGAGCACGAGGACGTGGCCCTCGTCGGCGCGGCTCGGGCCCTCGGCGCGCGGGAGCGGGCGAGCGATGCGCACGAGGTCGAGACCTCCGGCCGATTCACGGGGCGCACGCCCGCCGGCTACGCGGCGTTCCTCGCGCGGGTGCACGCCTGGGTCGATGCGCCACCCCTGGCGGCCCCCGGCGCCTGACGCATCGGGCGGGGGCTCGTCAACCACCTCGGCCGTCGCGCACGCGCGTCGCAGACTGATCGTCCCCCGGAACGAGAGGCACCACCATGAAGGCACTGACCTGGCAGGGCAAGCGCAACGTGAGCGTCGAGGAGGTCCCCGACCCCGAGATCCTCGAGCCGACCGATGCGATCGTGAAGATCACCTCGACCGCGATCTGCGGCTCCGACCTGCACCTCTACGAACTCTTCGGCCCGTTCATCGACAAAGGCGACGTGCTCGGCCACGAGCCGATGGGCGTCGTCGTCGAGGTGGGCTCGGCCGTGACGAACCTGGCCGTCGGCGACCGCGTCGTCGTTCCCTTCAACATCTCGTGCGGCCACTGCTTCATGTGCCGCCGCGGCCTGCAGTCGCAGTGCGAGACGACGCAGGTGCGCGAGTACGGCAGTGGTGCGGCGCTCTTCGGCTACACGAAGCTCTACGGGCAAGTGCCCGGCGGTCAGGCGGAGTACCTGCGCGTGCCGCTGGCCGACTACAACCACATCCGCGTCGGCGACGACCTGCCCGACGACCGCTACCTCTTCCTCAGCGACATCGTGCCGACCGCCTGGCAGGGAGTGCAGTACGCGAACGTCCCCGAGGGCGGCACGCTCGCGGTCATGGGCCTCGGCCCGGTGGGGCAGTTCGCCGCCCGTATCGGCGTGCACCTGGGCTACCGCGTGCTCGCGATCGAGCCCGAACCCGAGCGCCGCGCGATGGCCGAGCGCCACGGCATCCTGACCTACGACCTGACCGACACGGTGGTCGACGAGCTGATCGATCTCACCGAGGGTCGCGGAGCGGATGCCGTGGTGGATGCCGTGGGCATGGAGGCCCACGGAAACGGCGGCATCAGGCTGGCACAGAACGCCGTGGGGCTGCTCCCCGATGCCCTCGCGCAGAAGGTCATGGACAAGGCCGGGCTCGACCGCCTCGCCGCGGTCTACGCCTCGATCGACCTCGTGCGCCGCGGCGGCACCGTCTCGTTGAGCGGCGTGTACGCCGGTGAGGCGGACGTGCTGCCGATGAAGACGATGTTCGACAAGCAGATCGCCATGCGGATGGGGCAGTGCAACGTCAAGCGCTGGATCGACGACCTGCTGCCGCTGGTCGAAGACCCCGCCGACCCGCTCGGCGTGATGGACCTGGTGACGCACCACGCCCCGCTCGAAGATGCCCCGGGCCTGTACGAGACGTTCCAGAAGAAGGAGGACGGCTGCATCAAGGTGGTGCTGCGCCCCGGCGCCTGAGCCGTTCGGCGGCGCCGCGCGTGCGGGTGGGAAACGTGTGCGCAACACGGCGCTGAGTAGAGTCGACGCATGGGTGACCTGTTCGACGGTTACGGCTCCACGCTGGCGCCGCGCAAGACCGCTTCCGGCATCCCGGCGTTCGACGAGATGTTCGGCGTTCCGGCGAGTCCCGGAGATGCCGCCCCCTCGCGCGAGGCGTACCGGGAGCTGTACCAGACGCTCGCGCAGATGACGCAGGAAGAGCTGCGCGGGCGCACCGAGTCGCTCGCCAGCTCGTACCTCGCGCAGGGCGTGACGTTCGACTTCGCGGGCGAGGAACGCCCTTTCCCGCTGGATGCCGTGCCCCGGGTCATCGCGTACGACGAGTGGTCGCGCATCGAGGCCGGCGTGAAGCAGCGCGTCAAGGCTCTCGAGGCGTTCCTCGACGACGCCTACGGCAATCAGCACTGCGTACGCGACGGCATCCTGCCCGCGGGTCTCATCTCCTCGTCGCAGTACTTCTACCGTCAGGCCGCGGGTATCCGCAGCGCCAACGGCGTGCGCATCCAGGTGTCGGGCATCGACCTCATCCGCGACGAGCACGGCGAGATGCGCGTGCTCGAAGACAATGTGCGCGTGCCCTCCGGCGTCTCGTACGTCATCTCGAACCGCCGCGTCATGGCGCAGACGCTGCCCGAACTGTTCGTCTCGATGCGGGTCCGCCCCGTCGGCGACTACCCGAACAAGCTGCTCGCCGCCCTCCGCGCCTCGGCCCCGCCCGGGATCGACGACCCGAACATCGTCGTGCTCACCCCGGGTGTCTACAACTCGGCGTACTTCGAGCACACGCTGCTCGCGCGCCTCATGGGCGTCGAGCTCGTCGAGGGGCGCGACCTGCTCTGCATCGGCGGCAAGGTGTTCATGCGCACGACCCGAGGCCCCCAGCGCGTCGACGTCATCTACCGCCGCGTCGACGACGACTTCCTCGACCCGCTGCAGTTCCGCGCCGACTCGATGCTCGGCGCCCCCGGGCTCATGCTCGCCGCGCGTCTGGGAAACGTCACGATCGCCAACGCGGTGGGCAACGGCGTCGCCGACGACAAGCTGCTCTACACGTATGTTCCCGACCTCATCCGGTACTACCTCGCCGAGGAGCCGATCCTCAAGAACGTCGACACCTGGCGGTTGGAAGACCCGGGTGCTCTCGAAGAGGTGCTCGACCGTCTTCCCGAGCTGGTCGTGAAGCCCGTCGACGGTTCGGGCGGAAAGGGCCTGGTCGTGGGGCCCGACGCCTCGCCCGCCGAGCTCGACGCCCTGCGCAAGCGGCTTCTGGCAGACCCGCGCGGGTGGATCGCCCAACCCGTCGTCATGCTCTCGACCATCCCGACCCTGGTCGAAGACGGCATGCGCCCTCGCCACGCCGACCTGCGCCCCTTCGCGGTCAACGACGGCGACGACATCTGGGTGCTGCCCGGGGGCCTCACCCGCGTCGCCCTCCCCGAGGGGCAGTTGGTGGTGAACTCCAGCCAGGGCGGCGGCTCGAAGGACACCTGGGTCGTCGGCGGCTCGGCCCCCTCCCACGTGGAGTACGGGCAGGGCAACGGCGTCTCGGGACTCGTCGCCGACCAGGCCGCGGTGACCGAGGCGATCCCGATCGTCTACGACGGTCAGCCCGCCCCCTCGACGTCGCCGCGCGACCCGCGGCCCGGCTCGACCTCCGGCAAGGAGCAGCAAGAGCAACAGCAGCAGGATGCCGCCGTGCAGCACGGTCCGCAGGCCGAGCAGCAGCAGCAGTCGCAGGAGGTGCCCGGATGCTGAGTCGCATCGCCGAATCGCTGTTCTGGATCGGGCGCTACATCGAGCGCAGCGACGGAACCGCCCGCATCCTCGACGTTCACCTGCAGCTACTGCTCGAGGACCCGTGGATCGATGAGGACACCGCGTGCCGTTCGCTGTTGAGCGTCATGGGTTCCGCCTGGCCCGAGAACGTCGACTCCGTACGCCGCGACGACGTCCTCGCCCGTCTCGCGGTCGACCGCATGAACCCGTCGAGCATCGCCTATTCGCTGACCGCGGCGCGCGAGAACGCCCGGCGCGCGCGCGAGATCGTCTCGACCGAGCTGTGGGAGATCCTCAACACCACGAACGCCCGGATGCCCCGGCGCCTGCAGACCGACAAGGTGCACGAGTTCTTCCAGTGGGTGCGCGAGCGCGCGGCCCTCGCGATCGGCATCGTCGACTCCTCGACGAACCGCGACGAGGCCTGGCAGTTCTTCACCCTCGGGCGCAGCATCGAGCGCACCGACATGACCGCGCGCCTGCTGGCGACGCGCTCGCTCACCGAGGTCTCGGGCCCGTCGTGGACGACGATCCTCCGCTCGTGCGGCGCGTACGAGGCGTACCTGCGCACGTATCGCGGCATGCCGAGCGCCCGCAACGCGGCGGAGTTCCTCCTGCTCGACCGGCTCTTCCCGCGCTCGATCATCTACTCGATCCAGCGTGCCGAGGACTGCATGAGCGCCATCGACCCGCGCGCCGACCGCGTCGGTCACTCCAACACGGTGCTCCGGGCTCTCGGCCAGATCCGCAACGACCTCGAGTACCGCCCCGTCAGCGACATCCTGGCGGAGCTGCCCGAGCACATGCAGCGCGTGCAGACGGTGACCCGGGAGGCGTCGGAGGCGATCCGCTCGCGGTTCTTCCCGACGCAGGCCGAGCCGAGCTGGATCGGAGAGATCTCATGACGGATGCCGTGGCCACTGCCCGGATGACGACCTCGGGGAGCCGTCGATGAAACGTCTGCGCATCGAACACCAGACCGGGTTCGTCTACCCGGGCGACGTCGTCGCCTCGTACAACGAGGCGCGCATGCTGCCGCACTCGACCGACAGCCAGTTCGTGCTGAGCTCGTCGCTCGACATCGAGCCGTCGACCTCGGTCAACCAGTACGTCGACTACTTCGGCACGCGGGTGGCGGCGTTCGACGTGCTGTCTCCGCACGGGGCGCTCACGATCACCGCGCGCTCCCTCGTCGAGGTGCGTCCGC
This sequence comes from Microbacteriaceae bacterium, assembly GCA_022702225.1. Taxonomy (GTDB): domain Bacteria; phylum Actinomycetota; class Actinomycetes; order Actinomycetales; family Microbacteriaceae; genus Microbacterium. The sequence goes on from JAKOMY010000013.1 coordinate 7,760, forward strand.
GTCCCATCGAACACGCCGACATCACGTGGGAGCAGCTGGCCTCCGAGGCCGCCCGCTCGATCACGACCGTCGAGCAGTTGACGCAGACCCGTCGCACGACCCCGCACCCCGAGGTGGCGGAGCTCGCCCGCTCGATCGCCGCGCAGCACGACCGGCCCGGCCCCGCGGCGCACGCGATCGCCGAGGCGATCGGCAACGCCATCGACTACATGCAGGGCGTCACGGGCGTGCATTCGACGGCGGTCGACGCGTGGGAGGCGCGAAAAGGCGTCTGTCAGGACATCGCCCACATCGCGATCGGGGCCCTGCGCGAGGTCGGCATCCCGGCCCGCTACGTGTCGGGCTACCTGCACCCGAAGCCCTCCGCCGAGGTGGGCGAAGCGGTGACGGGGGAGTCCCACGCGTGGGTCGAATGGTTCGCCGGCGACTGGCAGGGCTTCGACCCGACGAACAACATCGAGATCGGCGACCGGCACGTGCTGGTGGGTCGCGGCCGCGACTACAACGACGTGCCCCCGCTCCGCGGCGTCTACGCCGGCCCCGGCAAGAGCAACCTCAAGGTCAAGGTCACGATCACACGCGAGACCTGAGGTCCCGGGCAGGTCCGGACGCGGGCCGTCGTGCGGAGTCCGTGCTCGACACGCCGGGAGCCGGCATCCCGAACGGGCGTGTCGACCACGACGTCCGCGGGGACGGCGCGGCACGGCGGAACGGGATGCCGCAGGTCAATCTTGCGGGCCGATCGCGGATGCCGCGGCGCCGAGCAACCGCTGGACGTCGCGGTGCACGGCGAGCAGGTCCGCCGTCTCGCCGCGGTCGGCGCGGCGGGCCCACTCGTCGAGCGCGGTTCGCATCTCGAGCGCCGCGAGACCGACGGCGGCCCGCACGGGGAGCTCGCTCAGGCCCACGCGTGCGGCGATCTCGGGGATGAAGCGGTCGGACGAGGTCGTCTCGCGGCGGATGGCGGCGCCCAGCAGCGAGGGCTCGTGACCGATCAGCCGGCGCACGCGGAGAAACCTCTCTCGCGCTCGGGCGTCCGCGTGCAGGCGCGCCAGTTCGAGGGCGAAGACGTCTCGGAGAGCGCGGGTGAGGGTGCCGATGTCGTCGCCGTCGGCACCGACCTCGCCGAGGGCGGAGACGAAGCGCTCGTCGTCGATGAAGACGGCGTCTTCTTTCGTGCCCGCCAGACGGAAGAACGTGCGCGCCGACACTCCCGCTCGAGCGGCGATCTCGTCGACCGTGGTGCGGGCGACCCCCTTCTGCTCGAAGAGGTCCAGGGCTGCTTGGCAGATCTCGAGGGTGGTCTCGCGTCGACGACGCTCTCGTAATCCCTCGCCGGCGGGTGCCGCTGCGGTCTCCATATCGGCTATAGTAGTCCATGTCTTATTGGCAGTAACTGCCAACTTGTCTTGAACTGCTCAGATTGGTCTCTCATGGTCGCCACCGGAACCGTCCCCACCGCCGCGCCACCCGGAAGGACCGCCGCCCGCCCGGGTGCGGTCATCGCCCTGCTGGTGGTCGCCGCCTTCGTCGTGATCCTCAACGAGACGATCATGGGAGTCGCGCTTCCCGAACTCATGCGTGAGCTCGACATCACCGCGGCCACCGCCCAGTGGCTCACCACGGCGTTCCTGCTCACGATGGCCGTGGTCATCCCGGCCACGGGCTTCCTCATCCAGCGCTTCCCCCTGCGCACCCTGTTCTTCACCGCGATGGGTCTGTTCACTCTCGGAACCGTCATCGCAGCCTCGGCCCCCGGCTTCGGCGTGCTGCTGATCGGACGCATCGTGCAGGCGTCCGGTACGGCGATCATGATCCCGCTGCTGTTCACGACGGTGCTCAACGTGGTGCCCGCGAACCGCCGCGGACGCATGATGGGCCTCATCTCGATCGTGATCTCGGTCGCACCCGCCGTCGGCCCGACGGTCTCGGGGCTGATCCTTTCGGTCTTCCCCTGGCGCGCGATGTTCATCGTGATGGTGCCGATCGCCCTCGTGGCGATCGCGCTCGGCGCCCGCTGGGTCAAGAACCTCACCGAGACGCGTCGCGTGAGCCTCGACGTGCTCTCGGTGGTGCTCTCGGCCCTCGCCTTCGGCGGCATCATCTTCGGCCTCTCGAGCATCGGCGAGGCGGCCGGCGGACACGCGCTCGTGCCGATCTGGGTCCCGCTCGTGGTCGGCGCGGTGGCGCTGGCCGGTTTCGTCGTGCGCCAGCTGCGTCTGGGCTCGACCGACCGCGTGCTGCTGAACCTCGCGGTGTTCCGCCACTCGACCTTCACGATCGCGGTCGTGCTCGTGGTGGTCGCGATGACGGTGCTCTTCGGGGTGCTGATCCTGCTGCCGCTGTACGTCCAGAACGTGCTGGGTCTCGGCACCTTGTCGGCCGGTCTCATGCTGCTGCCGGGTGGTCTGCTGATGGGGCTCATGGCGCCGCTCGTCGGCAACCTCTTCGACCGCTTCGGTGCCCGGCCGCTCGTTCTTCCGGGGTCGATCGTCGCGAGCGTGGCCCTGTGGGGCTTCGCGACCCTGTCGGTGGACACGTCGATCGGGTTCGTCATCTCCGTGCACTGCGTGCTGAGCCTGGGGCTGGCGTTCATGTTCACCCCGCTCATGACCTCGGCCCTCGGTTCGCTCCCTCGCCACCTCTACCCGCACGGCTCGGCGATCGTGTCGACCGTCCAGCAGCTCGCGGGGGCGGCCGGTACGGCGGTGTTCGTGACCCTCATGACGGTGGGCGCGGCGGCGTCGGCGGCGCAGGGCACCGGCGTCGTGGATGCCACGGCCTCCGGCATCCACACCGCCTTCTTCGTCGCGGCGTGCCTGTCGCTGGCGGTGATCGTGCTCGCGGCCTTCGTGCGGACGCCGAAGCAGGTCGAGGGCGCCGAGGCGACGCCCGCGCACTGACGGGCGCGCGGTGCGTCAGGAGCCGGTCGAGGCGCGGGCGATGAGCTCGGGGCGGTAGCGCACGATCCGTGGCGCGGCGGTCGGGTCGCCGACGCTCTCGAGGAGCAGGTCGACCGCCGTCGCCCCGATCGCGTGAGCGGGCTGCCGGATGGAGGACAGCGGGACGACCGTCGCCTGGGCGAAGTCGATGTCGTCGTAGCCGATGAGGGCGAGGTCGTCCGGCACGCGGACCGACCCGAGGATCGTGGCGCCCTGCAGCACTCCGACGGCGAGCAGGTCGTTGGCGCAGAAGGCGGCATCCGGTCGGTCCTCCGCCGGGCGGGCGGCGATCCGCTCGCCCACCGCGCGACCGGCCAGGACCGTCAGTGCCGGCGTCGCCAGCACCTCGAGGGTGGCGCCCGGTACCTCGTCGAGCGCGCGGCGCGCGCCGGCGAGACGGTCGGCGACCTGGCGGACGGAGGCCGGCCCGCCCACGAAGGCGATGCGGCGTCGACCGCGTGACAACAGGTGGCGTACGGCGAGATAGCCGCCCTCGACGTCGTCGACGGAGACGGCGGCGATGCGTGCGTCGGGCAGCTCGCCGTCGACGAGCACGAGGGGGATGCCGGCGGCGGCCAGGGTGGGCGAGGCGAGATCGCTGGGTGTGAGCAGCACGCCGCGTACGCGCTGCTCGCGGAAGAGATCGAGGTAGGCGCTCTCGCGGGCACCGTCATGGCCGCCGTTGCCGAGCAGCACCGTCATGCCGTGCTCCGCGGCGCGGTCTTCGGCGCCGCGGGCGACTTCGGCGAAGAAGGGGTTCGCGCTGTCGAGGACGATCAGACCGATCGAGCGGCTGTTTCCGGCCCGAAGCTGGCGGGCAGCGTCGTTGCGCACGAATCCGAGGTCGTCGATGGCCTCGTGGACGCGCTCGACGGTCGCGGCGGACACCTTCTCGGGGCGGTTGAGCACGTTCGAGACCGTGCCCACCGAGACGCCGGCGGCGGCGGCGACGTCTTTGATGCTCGGCGTCATCGTTTCTTCCCGGTTGTTGACGAACGTGTGGCGTCCAGGTTACTCTCTGAAACGATTCACCGATTGGAACGATTCAACATCGAATCGTCGGGCACCGTCAGCCCCCTCCGATCCGTGGACGACCACGAAGGAGTGACATGACAGCCCGCGTTGCTTTCACGCTGCGCGTCCGAGCCGAGCTCGCCGACGCGTACGTCTCCCGGCACAGCCCGGTGAGCGCCGAGATGCTCGCCGAGATCGCCGCGGCCGGACGCCGCAACTACTCGCTGTTCCTCGACCGCGCCACCGGCACGCTGTTCGGCTACTACGAGACCGACGACGACGCCGCCGCGCAGCAGTACCTCGCCGCCTCCCCGATCGCCGCGGCCTGGGAAGCCGAGATGGCCCCCTTCTTCGCCGACCTCGACGGCCGCCCCGACCAGGCGGCCACCCCCCTCGTCGAGGTCTTCCACCTCGCCGACCAGCTCGCGGACGCCGGATCCTCGGCATCCGCCCCGAACGAAAGCATCCCGTCATGACGACGCTGTCACCCGATGTCCTCGCGACCCTCGAGAAGCAGGCGATCGAGCTGCCCTCGTGGGCCTTCGGCAACTCCGGCACGCGCTTTCGCGTGTTCCCGACCGCCGGCACCCCGCGCGACCCCTTCGAGAAGATCGCCGACGCCGCCGAGGTCAACCGCCTCACCGGCCTCGCCCCCTCGGTCGCCCTCCACATCCCGTGGGATCTCGTGGACGACTTCGACGCCCTGCGTCGGCACGCCGAGGACCTCGGGGTGCGCCTCGGCACGATCAACTCGAACACGTTCCAGGACGAGGACTACAAGTTCGGCGCCCTCACCCACCACGACGAGCGGATCCGCCGCAAGGCCATCGAGCACCACCTCGCCTGCATCGACGTGATGGATGCCACGGGCTCGCGCGACCTGAAGATCTGGCTCGCCGAGGGGTCGAACTACCCGGGTCAGAACGACATGCGCGACCGCCAGGACCGCCTGAACGACTCCCTGCGGCAGATCTACGCCCGCCTCGGCGACGACCAGCGTCTCGTGCTGGAGTACAAGTTCTTCGAGCCGTCGTTCTACCACACCGATGTTCCCGACTGGGGGACCTCCTACGTGCAGGTGGCGTCGCTCGGCGACAAGGCGATGGTGTGCCTGGACACGGGACACCACGCACCCGGCACGAACATCGAGTTCATCGTGATGCAGCTACTGCGGCTCGGGAAGCTCGGCTCGTTCGACTTCAACTCCCGCTTCTACGCCGACGACGACCTCATCGTCGGCGCGGCCGATCCGTTCCAGCTGTTCCGCATCCTCGTCGAGGTCGTGCGCGGTGGCGGCCTGAACAACCCCGAGGTCGCGTTCATGCTCGACCAGTGCCACAACATCGAGGACAAGATCCCCGGGCAGATCCGCTCGGTGCTCAACGTGCAGGAGATGACGGCTCGCGCCCTGCTGCTGGATCGTGACGCACTCTCATCCGCGCAGCAGGCGAACGACGTGCTCGGCGCCAACGCCGTGATGATGGACGCCTTCGCGACCGACGTGCGCCCGGCCCTGGCCGAATGGCGCACCGCGCGGGGCCTTCCCGCCGACCCGATGGCGGCGTACGCCGCCTCCGATTACCAGACCCGCATCGCCGCCGACCGTGTCGGCGGCACCCAGGCCGGATGGGGAGCCTGATCATGACCACGACCACCACCAAGCGGCCGCTCTCGGCCTGGAAAGCCACGATCGCCGTGGCGATGTCGAACTACATCGAGGCGGGCGCGATCATCGCCCTCGCCACGAGCCTCACGCTCTGGCAGGAGTCTTTCGGCTTCAGCGACGGCGTCGTCGGCGTCATCGCGGCCCTTTCGGCCAACGCCTTCGGCTCGGCGATCGGAGCCGCCATCGGCGGCCCCCTCTGCGACCGTCTCGGCCGCAAGTTCATCTACACCTACGACCTCATCGTGTTCATGGTCGGCGCCCTTCTCGTCGCCTTCTCGGGCAACGTCGGCGTGCTGCTGGCCGGAGTCATCCTCATGGGTATCGCCGTGGGCGCCGGGGTGCCGGCATCCTGGACCTACATCGCCGAGGAGGCGCCCAGCGAGCACCGCGCGGCCCATGTCGGAACCGCCCAGCTGGCGTGGTCGATCGGACCGGCCGTCGGCTTCCTCCTCGCCGTCGTGGTGGCCCCCCTCGGACTGTGGGGCTCGCGCCTGATCTTCCTGCACCTGTTCGTCATCGCCGCCGTCACCTGGTGGGTGCGGCGGGGCTTGCCCGAGTCGCGCCGGTGGAAGCAACAGCGGGAGGCGGCGACCAACGCCGGCGAGCGCATCTCGTTCTTCAGCGGTCTGGCGGGGCTCCTGCGCGAGCGGAAGAACTGGACGGCGCTGCTGTTCCTCCTCGGCGTCTACGGCCTGTGGAACACCGTCGCCGGGCAGGCGGGCATCTTCCAGCCCCGGGTCTACGACGCCTCGGGTCTGCACGACCCGGTGCAGCAGAACCTCCTGCAGGTGCTGGTGTGGACCCTCACCGCGGCCGCGACGTACTTCGGATTCATGCGCTACGGCGATCGCGTGAGCCGGCGCTGGCTGTACTTCGGCGGAGCCGCCCTCGGCGTCGTCGCGTGGGCCGTGCTGATCTACGCCCCGCCCGGACTGGGCTCGCTGCTGTTCTTCGCGGTGGCGTGGGGTGTGTCGGCCGGACTCGGCGCGCAGGCCTTCTACGGCCTGTGGACCGCCGAACTGTTCGCGACCCGCTACCGGGCGAGCGCGCAGGGCGTGCTGTTCATGCTCGCTCGCGTGATGGTCGGACTGCTGAGCCTGGTGTTCCCGATCCTGCTGGCCCAGACCGGGCTGGCCGTGCTCGGGCTCATCATCCTCGCGCTGCTCGTTGCGGCGCTCGTCATCGGCACCGTGTGGGCGCCGAAGACCGAGGGCAAGTCGCTCGATGAGATCGAGCACGAGCGGTACGGCACCGGCGTGCCGCTGTCGACGCCCGTCCCGCCGAATCTCTGATCCGCTCCCGTCCGTTCGAAGGGCTTCCCCATGACCAGTTCCCCCTCCGCCGACACCGCCGCCGCCCTCGTCGCGCGCAGCAACCGCCTCGGCTCCGACCCCAAGGTCACCAACTACGCCGGCGGCAACACCTCCGCCAAGGGCACCGACACCGACCCCGTCACCGGTCAGCCGGTGGAGCTGCTGTGGGTGAAGGGCTCCGGGGGTGACCTCGGCACCCTCACCGAGAAAGGGCTCGCCGTGCTGCGCCTCGACCGCGTTCGCGCGCTCGTCGACGTCTATCCCGGCATCGAGCGCGAAGACGAGATGGTCGCGGCCTTCGACTACTGCCTGCACGGCAAGGGGGGAGCAGCGCCCTCGATCGACACCGCCATGCACGCACTGGTCGATGCCGCGCACGTCGACCACCTGCACCCCGACGCGGGCATCGCGATCGCGACGGCCGCCGACGGCGAGGCTCTGACGCAGAAGATCTTCGGCGACGCGGTCGTGTGGGTGCCGTGGCGTCGCCCCGGGTTCCAGCTGGGCCTGGACATCGCCGCGATCAAGGAGAAGAACCCGCGGGCGATCGGCACGATCCTCGGCGGCCACGGCATCACGGCGTGGGGAGACACCTCGGAAGAGGCCGAGCGGAACAGCCTGTGGATCATCGACACGGCGCAGGCGTACATCGACGAGCACGGCGCCGCCGAGCCCTTCGGCGGTGTGCGCGAAGGATTCTCCGCCCTGCCCGCGTCGGAGCGCCGCGCGAAGGCGGCGGCCCTCGCCCCGACCATTCGCGGCCTCGCCTCGACCGACAAGCCGATGGTCGGCCACTTCACCGACGCCGACGTCGTGCTCGACTTCTTGGCATCCGAGAAGGCTCCGGCTCTGGCCGAGCTCGGCACGAGCTGCCCCGATCACTTCTTGCGCACCAAGGTCAAGCCGCTCATCCTCGACCTGCCGGCCGACGCCGCGGTCGACGACGCGATCGCCCGGCTGAAGGAACTGCACGTCGCCTACCGCGCGGACTACCAGGCGTACTACGACGCGCACGCCGACGCCGACAGCCCCGCGATCCGCGGCGCCGACCCGCTCATCGTGCTCGTGCCGGGCGTCGGCATGTTCTCGTACGGCGCGAACAAGCAGACCGCCCGGGTGGCGGGGGAGTTCTACGTCAACGCGATCAACGTCATGCGCGGAGCCGAGGCCCTGTCGACGTATTCTCCGATCTCGGATGCCGAGAAGTTCCGCATCGAGTACTGGGCGCTCGAAGAGGCCAAGCTCCAGCGGATGCCGAAGCCGAAGACGCACCAGGGGCGCATCGCGTTCGTCACGGGCGCGGCATCCGGAATCGGAAAGGCCATCGCCACGCGCCTCGCCGCCGAGGGCGCGTGCGTCGTCGTCGCCGACCTCGACCTCGACAAGGCCCGGGCGGTCGCCGCCGAGCTCGGGTCGACCGACGTCGCGATCGGGGTCGCCGCGAACGTGGCGGATGCCGAGGGCGTGCAGGCCGCGATCGACGAGACCGTGCTCGCTTTCGGCGGCATCGACCTCGTCGTCAACAACGCCGGACTCTCGCTGTCCAAGCCCCTGCTCGAGACCACCGAGAAGGATTGGGACCTGCAGCACGACGTCATGGCGAAGGGCTCCTTCCTCGTCTCGAAGGCCGCCGCGAAGGCGCTCATCGAGCAGCGCATGGGCGGAGACGTCATCTACATCTCGTCGAAGAACTCCGTCTTCGCCGGGCCCAACAACATCGCGTACTCGGCGACCAAGGCCGACCAGGCGCACCAGGTGCGACTGCTCGCGGTCGAGCTCGGCGAGCACGGTGTGCGCGTGAACGGCATCAACCCCGACGGGGTCGTGCGCGGCTCGGGCATCTTCGCCGCCGGCTGGGGCGCCAACCGCGCCGCGACCTACGGCGTCGAAGAGAAAGACCTCGGCCAGTTCTACGCCAACCGCACGATCCTCAAGCGCGAGGTCGTGCCCGAGAACGTCGCCGACGCGGTGTATGTGCTCACGGGCCCCGAGCTCTCGCGCACGACGGGCCTGCACATCCCCGTCGATTCGGGCGTCGCCGCGGCTTTCCTGCGATGAGCGGCGCCGAGCCGGTCGGGGCCGCGCCGATCGGAGCCGTCCGTGCGGTGGCGGCCGTGGACCTGGGCGCCACCAGCGGCCGCGTGATGATCGGTCGGGTCGGTGACGCGGTGCTCGAGCTCGAGCAGGTCGCCCGCTTCCCCAACGGGCCCGTCGAACGCGAGGACGGGTGGCACTGGGACATCGAGGCCCTGTGGCGCCACGTGCGCGCGGGTCTCGCCGAGGCGCTGCGCCGCGAGCCCTCGATCGAGAGCGTGGGCATCGACTCGTGGGCCGTCGACTACGGACTGCTGCGCGACGGCGAGCTCGTCGCCGAGCCGTTCCACTACCGTGACGACCGCACCGCGCGCGGAGTGGATGCCGTGCACGCGGCCGTTCCGTTCGAGCAGCTGTACCGCCGGAACGGGCTGCAGTTCCTGCCCTTCAACACGCTGTACCAGTACGCCGCCGATCCCCAGCTCGCTACGGCGGAGTCGAGCCTGCTCATTCCCGACCTGTTCGCGGAGCGTCTCACCGGCAAGCGGGTCGCCGAGCGCACGAACGCCTCGACGACCGGGTTGCTCGACGTGCACACGGGGGAGTGGGACGCCGCGCTCGCCGAGGCGCTCGGCACCCCCGCATCCGTCCTGCCCCCGCTCGTGGACCCCGGAGAGACGATCGGAAACGCGCCCGAGGATCTCGGGGGCCTGCCGGTCGTGGCCGTCGGCTCGCACGACACCGCCTCGGCCGTGGTGGCGGTACCGATGTCGTCGCCGCACGCGGCCTACATCTCGTGCGGCACGTGGGGCCTGGTGGGTCTGGAGCTCGAGGCGCCGATCGTGACGGATGCCGCGCGCGCGGCGAACTTCACCAACGAGGGCGGTGTCGACGGGCGCATCCGCTTCCTGCGCAACGTCACGGGCCTGTGGTTGCTCAGCGAGACCGTGCGGGCGTGGTCCGAGGCCGACGGCGCACCCGTCGACCTCGGACAACTCCTCGCGGCCGCGGCGTCGGTCGCGGCACCCGCGCGCCTGTTCGATGCCGACGACCCCTCGCTCGCCGCCCCCGGCGACATGCCCGCGCGGATCGCGGCCCTGCTCGGCGGTGCCGCCCCGGGGCGCTCGGGCCGCCCGATGTTCGCGCGAATCATCGTCGAGAGCATCGCCGAGGCGTTCGCGACGACCCTGCGCACGGCCGAGAGGCTCGCCGAGCGCGAGATCGACGTCGTGCACCTCGTGGGCGGCGGGGCGCTCAACGCCCTGCTGTGCCAGGCGACGGCCGACCGTTCGGGCCTTCCCGTGCTCGCGGGGCCCGTCGAAGCGACCGCGCTCGGAAACGTCCTGGTGCAGGCCCGCGCGCGGGGGTGCTTCGGCGCCGACGCCTCTCTCGAAGACCTGCGAGCCCGCGTATCGGCGGCCTACCCTCCGAAGCGCTTCTCCCCACGATCCTGAAACCCCTTCCCGACCCGCCCGAGCGGGCATACGATGTGGTCAGACCACACGAAAGAGAGATCCCCCATGGTTCAGCGTCAGCTGCCGAAGGTCGGCGAGCTCCTCGAGCTCATGCAGTTCAAGAAGCCCGAGCTCGACGCGCGAAAGCGCCGTCTCGACGCGGCGCTGACGATCGCGGACCTGCGCGCGATCGCCCAGCGTCGCACCCCCAAGGCCGCTTTCGACTACACCGACGGTGCGGCCGAGGGTGAGCTGTCGCTCGACCGCGCGCGCCGCGCCTTCGAGGACGTGGAGTTCCACCCCGACATCCTCCGCCCCGCGGCCGACGTCGACACCTCGTGCGAGATCCTCGGCGGGCCCTCCGCGCTCCCGTTCGGTATCGCGCCCACCGGCTTCACGCGTCTGATGCAGACCGAGGGTGAGACGGCGGGAGCCTCCGCGGCGGCCGCCGCCGGCATCCCGTTCACGCTCTCGACCCTGGGGACGACCTCGATCGAGGACGTCAAGGCGGCCAACCCCGTCGGCCGCAACTGGTTCCAGCTCTACGTCATGAAAGACCGCAGCATCTCGTACGGCCTCGTCGAGCGAGCCGCCGCGGCGGGCTTCGACACCCTGCAGTTCACCGTCGACACCCCCATCGCCGGCGCCCGTCTGCGCGACAAGCGCAACGGCTTCTCGATCCCGCCGCAGCTGACCGTCGGCACCATCGTCAACGCGATCCCGCGGCCCTGGTGGTGGATCGACTTCCTCACCACGCCCAAGCTCGAGTTCGCATCGCTCAGCACGACCGGGGGCACCGTCGGTGAGCTGCTGAACGCGGCGATGGACCCCACGATCAGCTACGACGACCTCGACGTCATCCGCGGGATGTGGCCCGGGAAGCTCGTGGTCAAGGGCGTGCAGAACGTCCAGGATGCCGCGCGCCTGGTCGACCTCGGCGTCGACGGCATCGTGCTGTCGAACCACGGCGGGCGCCAGCTCGATCGCGCCCCCATCCCCTTCCACCTGTTGCCGCAGGTCGTTCGGGAGGTGGGCAAGGACGCGACGATCATGGTCGACACCGGCATCATGAACGGGGCCGACATCGTGGCATCCGTCGCTCTGGGGGCGAAGTTCACCCTCATCGGCCGGGCCTACCTCTACGGCCTCATGGCGGGCGGGCGCCAGGGCGTCGACCGCACGATCGCGATCCTGCGCAGCGAGATCGAGCGCACGATGACCCTGCTCGGGGTCTCTTCCCTCGCCGAGCTCGAGCCGCGTCACGTCACCCAGCTGACGCGGCTGGTGCCGGTGGCCGACCAGGCGGTCGACGCGCGGGTGTGACGCCGGGGGCGTGGCCTCGATGATTCGCGCATCCTCCGGCGGTTCGGCATGGATGCGGCTGAGGTTGGGCGGATCGCTGAGGGTGCGCCGGCGTCGCGGCCGGGGTCGAGATGCGCGAGTCTCCGCGG
>JAKOMY010000020.1 GCA_022702225.1 Microbacteriaceae bacterium
CCGCGGCGAACCAGACGATGTGGAACACCTCGATCGGCTGGCGCATGACCAACCCGCGCTTGAGGGCGGAATGGACGATCTCGAACGGGGAGAGCGCCGAGAAGCTCGCGCGAATCTATGACATCTCGCGCGAGGAGCAAGACGCGTTCGCTGCGCGCAGCCACCGCCTCGCCGCCGCCGCATGGGCAGAGGGCCGGTTCGACGACGAGATCGTGCAGGTCCAGGGTCACGCGCTGACCCGCGACGAGGGCATCCGCGACGATTCGACCGCCGAGGTGCTCGCGGGGCTGCGTCCGGCATTCCGCAAGGACGGCACGGTCACGGCGGGGAACTCCTCGCCCATCAACGACGGGGCCTCGGCCGTGCTGCTGGGAGCGGAGGGGATCCTGGATGCCGAGCCCCTCGCGCGCATCGCGGGTCGGGCCGCATTCGGCAACGACCCCGATGTGTTCGGTGTCGCCCCGGTCGAGGCGGCCAACCGCGCCCTCGCCCGCGCCGGCAAGACCTGGGCCGACGTGTCGTTCGTCGAGCTCAACGAGGCATTCGCGTCGCAGACCCTGGCGTGCGCGAAGCTGTGGACCGAGCTCGACCCCGCCCGCCTCAACGAGAACGGGGGAGCGATCGCGATCGGCCACCCGCTGGGGGCCTCGGGCGGGCGCATCATCGCGCGCGCGGCGCACGAGCTGAAGCGCCGAGGCGGGGGTGTCGCGGTCGCCGCGATCTGCATCGGTGTCGGGCAGGGTCTCGCGGTCGTCCTGGAACGCTGAGGCCGCCGCCGCGGCATCCGCACCACGAGAACGGGCGCTGCCCTGGGCGCAGGTGGATCCGCACGGAATCGGCCTGCTCTCGTCGCCCACCTGCTCCGGCGACGACACGCGTCGCTCGGGCTAGGACTCGTCGGCCCAGCGGTCGCGGGGTCGGTCGTCGTCTTCCTCGCGGGCGTGCCCCGGGGCGGACCACTCCAGCTGGAACCCGCACTCGCGGCACTCGTCGGCACCGCCGCCCTGCTCGAGAAGCGGGTGCATCGTCACGCCGCACGAGGGGCAGATCGGCTGCGCCGTGTCGTCGTAGGGGTCTCTGTACGTCATCGCGTTCCACTCGTCGGTCGTTGCCGAGGACAACTCCCCGCGTCGCCGCGGTGTTCCCCCGGAGAGGCCGCGGGCCCCGACGTGTCGCCTCAGGCATAGGCTCGGCCCATGCCGATCCCTCGCGTCGCCGCGGGCTCCGCTCCGGTGGCGGAGGCCGCATGACGGCATCCACCCCCGCTCCCGACCCTCGCCGCTGGAGCGCGCTGTCGGTCATGCTCATGGGGCAGTTCGCCGCCCTCCTCGACGTCAGCGTCACCAACGTCGCCCTGCCCTCGATCGGGCGCTCCACCGGGGCGGGTTCGAACGAGCTGCAGTGGATCGTGACCGGGTACGTGCTCGCCTTCGCACTGGTCCCCGTCATCGGGGGACGGCTGGGCGACCAGCGGGGTCGGCGGCGCATCTTCACGATCGCCGTGCTCGGGTTCGTGACCGCCAGCGCGGCCGTCGGTCTGGCGCCGAACGCGGGGCTCCTCATCGCGGCCCGGGTCGTACAGGGGCTGTTCGGCGGCATGATGGGCCCGCAGGTGTCGGGCTTCATCCAGAACGCCTTCCCCGCGTGGGAGAGAGGGCGGGCCTTCGGCAGGCTCGGCCTCACCGTCGGTGCGGGGACGGCGCTCGGCCCGGTGATCGCGGGTCTGCTCATCTCGGCGGGTGGCCCCGACATCGGCTGGCGGCTGGTCTTCTTCATCAACGTGCCGGTCGGGATCGCGGCCGTGCTGCTCGCTCGCCGGTGGGTTCCCGCCGATGAGCCGTCTCCCACGGCATCCGCTCGCCAGATCGATCTGCTCGGCGCGCTCCTGCTCGGCGGGGGTGTGCTGTGCCTGCTGTTCCCCATCGTCGAGACGGGCCAGGGTGGCGGCCCCGTGACGCTCCTGCTCCTGCTCCCCGCCGCGGGGTTCCTCTTCGCGCTCGTGCGGCATGAGGCGCGCCTGACGAAGGCGGATGCCGGGCCCCTGCTGGATCTGCGCCTGTTCCGCGTCCGCTCGTTCGTCACGGGTGTCGTCTTCGCCGTCGTCTTCTTCTGCAGCAACACCGGGATCCCCCTCGTGCTCGCGCTGTACTACCAGAACGGCCTCGGTTTCACCGCTCTGCAGTCGGGGCTGGGAGTCACGGCCTACGCCATCGGCTCGGTGGTGGGAGCACCCGTGGCAGGGCGCTTCGTCTCGCGCGTGGGCCGTCCGCTGCTCGTCGGCGCGGTCGCGGTGTTCACCGGGGTCACGATCGTGCTGGGGCTCCTCGTGCAGTCCGGTGCCGACGCGACCGACCCGGTGGGAGTCATCCTGCGCCTGTGCGTGCCCCTGTTCGTCCTCGGGGTCGCGGGCGGGGCGATCGTCACCCCGAACCAGACGCTGACCCTCGCCGATGTCGACCCCCGCCGAGGCGGCGTCGCCGGCGGAGTCGTCCAGACGGCTCAGCGGGTGGGATCGTCCATCGGACAGACGGTGCTGGGGACGACCTTCGCGCTGGCGGTCGTGGGTGCGGCGCAGGCTACGGGCCCCGGGGATCCGGCGGGGGACCCGGGCGCTTTCGCCCGCGCGCTGACCCTCGCCCTCGCGGTGTCGGTGGTGTTCTCGGGGTCGGCCATCCTGCTCAGCGCGGTCGAGGTGCACCGGCAGCGTCGCCACTGAAGCGAGCGATACGCGCGGACGCTAGCGTCGAGGCATGCACGTCACCTCCGCCCGTCTGGGTCTCGGCCTCGCCGCCGTCGGCCGCCCGGCTTACATCACCACCGCGCGCGACAGCGACCTCGGTGACCCCGCCGCGCGCTCTGTCGATGCGATGCGAGCGCGCGCGCACCTGCTGCTCGACGAGGCATGGGCGCTCGGCATCCGATACATCGACGCCGCCCGCTCATACGGTCTGGCCGAGGAGTTCCTGGGATCGTGGCTCGCGGCCCACCCGGGCCGGCGCGAGCACCTCATCGTGGGGTCGAAGTGGGGCTACGCCTACGTCGGGGAATGGAGGATGGATGCCGCCGTGCACGAGCGCAAAGAGCACTCGGTCGCCATGTTCGACCGGCAGTGGCCCGAGACGCTCGAGGCCCTGGGGTCGGCCCCCGACTTCTACCTGATCCACTCCGTGACGCCCGAGAGCACGGCTCTCGCCGACACCGAGCTGCTCGATCGGCTGCGCGGGCTGCGGGCCGGCGGCGTGCGGGTCGGCCTGTCGACCAGCGGCCCGCACCAGGGCGAGGTGATCCGCACCGCCCTCGCGCTCGAGGACTCCCCGTTCTCGGTCGTGCAGTCGACGTGGAACCTCCTCGAGCCCTCGGTCGCCCCCGCGTTGCAGAACGCCCACGACGCCGGGTGGACGATCGTCGTCAAAGAGGCCCTCGCCAACGGCGAGCTCGCCCGCGCCGAATCGGGGAGTCGCCTCGAGGCCCTGGCATCCGGAATGCCGTCCGATGTCTTCGCCCTCGGTGCCGCGTTGGCGCAGCCCTGGGCCGACATCGTGCTCAGCGGTGCGACCACGCTCGCGCACCTGCGCCGAGGCGCGCGTGCACGACCGGTCGACACCGCGGGGAGGCTCGCGACCGACCCCGTCGACTACTGGCAGCGCCGATCGGAGCGCCCCTGGCGCTGACCGGGGGTCAGGGCACGCAGTGCAGCGTCGCGACCGAGCCCGAGACGTTCGCCCATGACGTGGCGATCGCGGTGGCGAGCACCGACCCCGACGAGGAACGGGCCTGCAGGTACCCGGCGGAGCGCGCGTTGGCGATCGAACGCACGGTGATGCTGGGGGAGTACGTGCCGCACGTCGAGTACGACACCCGCGTGCCCGACAGGCTCGACCCGCTGAACGCGCACACGTTCCCGGTGGCGCAGCTGCCGACGGCGTCCTCGTGCTCGGAGGGGACGTCGATGGTCATGCCCAGCTCCGGCCACTCCGCGTGATGGGAGTCGATGACGACCCCGCCGGGGATCTGGGCGAGAGCCGCGGCGATGTCGGGGTGCAGTTCGTCTGTCGAGGTCATTCGGTCTCGGCCTTTCTGTCGAGGACGTCCCAGAGGGTGTAGTCGGTGATCGAGCCCGCGGGCAGTTTCAGGTTCTCGTTGTCGGCGAGCAGTTCGGATTCGAATCCGACGATGCGGCCCGTGTCGGCGGACAGCAGCAGCGTCGCCTCGGAGGTGGTGAGCCCGGACGGTACCGCGGCGAGACCGACGACCGGGCGGCCGAGTCGGTCGAACGCCGTCCCGACGACGCGCAGCCCGGGGGCTTGAGCGACCACCTCGAGCAGAGCGGCCTGCTGGGCACCGGTGAGGGTCCACTCGCCCAGGAGCGCCCGGGCGCCGAGCATCGCGTCGCCCGCCGTCAACTGCTCGCCGGCGCCGGTCGAGGTGAGCACGAGAGCCCGCATCGCCTCGACGGTGGGCTCGGGGGCGTTGCGCGAGAGCGGCGAGAACTGGTTCTGCACGAACTGCAGGTCGCCCACCACGGTTCCGGGCGTCGGATCGCCGGTGGGGACGGTGTCGCCCGCTGCGTTGGT
>JAKOMY010000051.1 GCA_022702225.1 Microbacteriaceae bacterium
GCGGCGGCCTCGACCCCGATCTTCGTGTCGATGTTCGCCCACCCGATGGAGGACGGGCTGCTCACCATGGCCCTCGCCGTGGCCCTGGTGTGGTGGCAGCGCGCGGTGCTCACCGCGAGATGGTGGCCGCTGGTGCTCTGTGCGGTGTTCATCGGCGTGGGCTTCCAGGCGAAGATGATGGCCGCGTGGTTCGTCCTTCCCGCCCTCGTCGCGGGCACCCTGATCGCGACCCCGGGATGGCGTCGTGGCCTCGTTCGCGCCGGAGCCGTCACGGGCGCCGCGCTCGCGGCATCCGTCGCCTGGATCACCGTGGTCGCCCTCGTCCCCGCCGACGCGCGCCCCTATATCGACGGGTCGACGACGAACGACGTCTTCGCGATGGTCTTCGGATACAACGGCCTCGACCGCTTCGTGCCCGGAGCGGTCCCGGGCTCGGTGGGCGCCTCGAGCTCCGTGGGCGGGCTCGGCGCGACCCTCGCCGCCCTCGGCCATGCGCTCACGACGCCCGCCCCCTCCGGCTCGGGAGGCTCCCCGACCCTCACGAAACTGCTGGAGCTGCCGCTCGTGAGCCAGATCGGCTGGCTGTACCCGGCGGCGCTCGCCGGTATCGCCCTGGGCCTCTGGCGGTATCTGCCCCGACGCGGCAGCCCGCGCACGCCGCTGAGCACGGCCCGCCTGCCGCTCGTCGTCGTCGCCGCGGTGTGGTTCGCGACTGCCGCGGCCGTCCTCTCCTTCACCCACGTGCCGCACACGGCGTACGTCGCTGCCCTCGGCGTCCCGATGGTTCTGCTCGTCGCCGTCGCCTGGGTCGAGGGGGTACGGCTGCTTCGTGCGCCCCTCAGACGGTGGCGGCTCGCGCTGCCGGCCGTCGTCGTGGTGCAGGCCGCCTGGTGGGTCGCCCTCATCGGCCAGTCGCGTCTGCCCGCGGTGCTGCTGGTCCCCGCGATCGCGATCGGAGCGCTCGGGCTCGCGGTGGGCGTGACCGCCGCCCTGGCATCACCCGGTTCGCTCCCCCGTCTCGGCCGTGCCGCCCCGGCCGCTCTGGCCGTCTCCCTGATCTGCCTGCCCGTGGCGACCAGCCTCCAAGTGCTCGACGCCGCGCGCGACGGCAGCGGAGGCGACGCCTACGTCGGCGTCACCGCGCGCGGCGGCCACCCCGACGAGACGTTCACGGTCTCGTCCCCTTCGATCTGGGGCGGAACCCCGCAGATGAGCCCCGCGGTCGCGCAGATCGCCGAGGCTGCCCGTCAACACGGGGGTGGCGAGAACGGCACCCCGCTCTTCGTCACCGATTCGTGGGCCCTGTCGTCGCAGGTGATCGACGCCACCGGCTCGAGCGTGCTCACCGACGGCGGCTACAGCGGACACGTGCCCGTGTTCACGACGGACGACCTCGAGCAGATGGTCCAGACGGGTCACGCGCGGGTGTTCGTCGTGGCATCCGGTGCTCCCGAGGGCGACCCCGTGAGGCGCGTGGCGACCGGCCCCGGCTGCCACGAGGTGAAGGAATGGGACTTCAGCCAATCGAAGGAGGGCGGCGAGATCAACAAGGTCACCGGCGCCACTCTCTATCAGTGCACGGGTGGGTGACCGGCTGCGGCCCTGCCGCCTCGCGTGCACGTCGCCGGAACAGGCGGACGAACGGCGCGGTCTCGCCCCGACAGGTCGCGCCACGGCGCTCACTGCGCCGCCGGTAGACTTCAGCCAGTGAGCAGCACCCGAACCGAAGCCGCGTACCTGCGCTCGGTGACGGCGTTCAAGAACCCGACCCTCGACCTGCTGCACGGACGCTTCGCGCCGTTCGTCGTCGCGGTGCTGTCGATCGTCTTCACCCCCGACCGCCCCGCCGTCGCGGTCGCCGACGCCCACGTCGAGGTCGCCGAGGCGATCGAGGAGCTGCGGGCCGCGGGCATCGACACCGACGACGACCGGCGGATCCCCGCGGGTTCCGCTCGAGAGATCTGCCGCGGATGGGTGCGCGTGGGGTGGCTCGGTCTGCAGATCGAAGACGACGTCGAGGTGTACCGGCTCTCGGCGCACGCGGTCGGCGCCCTCGAGATCGCCGGTCGCGCCGGCGGCGGGCGCGCGCGCGTCTCGCGCTCTCGCGTGCGGACCCTGCTCGATGCCGTCGACCGGCTCGCGCGCGACGCCGAGAGCGACCCCGCCCGTCGCCGCGAGGCCCTGCTCGAAGAGAGAGCGACCCTGGACGCCGAGATCGCCGCCCTCGACGAGGGGATCGTCGAACCTCTCGACGACGATCACCTGCTCGAAGAGGCCGAGAACGTCATCCACCTCGCGCGAGAACTCCCCGCCGACTTCTCGCGCGTGGCCGAGTCGATCGCCGCGATGCAGCGCGACGTGGTCGCCGAGCTGCGTCGCGACGTGCGCCCCACCGGCGAGGTGCTGCGCGAGTACCTCGAGCGTGGGCGCCAGGTGATGCAGGCCACCCCCGAGGGCCGCGCGTTCCAGGGCGCGCTGCGTCTGATCGGCGACCCCGAGAACATCGACGACCTCACCGACCAGCTGCACGCGGTACTCGCCCAGCCCTTCTCGCGCCTCATGACGCCCGAGCAGCGCGGCGAGCTCGACGCGATCGCGCGCCGCGTCGAGGCCGGCGTGCAGGAGGTGCTCACCGCGCAGCGACGGGCCTCGCACGTCATCACCGCGCAGGTGCGCACCCACGACCCCATCCGCGACCGCCAGGTCGACGATCTGCTGCGCGCGGTCATGGCGGGCCTGCACCGCTGGAGCCAGACCCGGTCCCCCGGCCGCGTCGAGCCCGTGCGGACTCTCCCCCTCGCCGACATCGGGCACCTGCGCCGGTCTCTCAGCGACGTGCGTCCTCCCGGGGCGCCGGAGCCCCTGGCATCCGGAGACGAGGACGTCGAGTTCGTCGACGCTGACACGCGCGCGTGGGGCGGGCCGCACTACCCCGAGCTCGAGGCCTACGTCGCCACCCTCGGCGAGGGCTTCGACCTCGCGACCGCGTTCGCCGCGGCCGGGGCCGACACCCGGCGCCCGGTCGACCTCGTGGGCCTGCTCGAGATCGTCCACCGCGGCGGCCTGATCGAGACCGACGACGTCTCGATCGTCGAGGCCGTCCGCCCCGACGGCACGACCCGTCGCTTCGCCTTCGGGGCGGTCACCGCCTCCCGCACGACAGAAACGGATGCCGATGACTGACATCGCCCCGTCCGCCCCCGACACGGACACCCCCGCGTTCATCTCGCCCGTCGCGATGGAGAACGATCCCGACGCGCTGTTCGCCGGGGACCGCGGCATCCTGGACGCCGACGTGCGACGCGTGCTGGTGCGCATCCTGCAGCGGCGCTTCCTCGTCGCCGAGAACTCCCCCGCCGAGTGGAAGCTGCTGCTCGAGCACCAGCAGATGATCGAGTCCCGCCTGAACGATCTGTTCGTGCGGCTCGTCGTCGACCACGCGCGCGGGGTCGCCTACAAGGAACAGGTGCGCAGCGACGACGTCGACGTGCCGATCCTGCTCAAGGACGAGGCGTACTCTCGCGCCGAGACGCTCGTGCTCGTCTATCTGCGGACCGTGTTCCAGCGCGAGACGACCGCCGGCACCGCCTCGGCCCGCGTCGACGTCGAAGAGGTCGAGCAGACCGTGCTCACCTACTTCAGCGAAACGGACGGCACGCGCGCGAGCCAGCAGCGGGCCGTCCGCACCGCCATCGCCCGTCTCGATCGCGAGGGCATCATCGAGGAGGAGTCCGAGGGGCGCTACCGCATCGGCCCGCTCATCGAGATCGTGCTCAGCGCCGAGGTCCTCCGCGAGCTCCAGCGCTGGCTGGAAGAGCAGATCCCGGATGCCGGCACCCCGGCGGCGATCCTCGACGAGGCGGACGCCGACACCGAGGTCGTGGCGTCCGGAGAGTTCGAGGAGGAGAGCGCATGACGATGCTCGAGACGCTGTTCGGGCTGATCCCCGCGGCATCGCGTGGGCAGCAGTGGGTCGCCGAAGACCTCCAGCTCATCAACTGGGGCGGGTACGACGGCACGCACCGTGTGCGCTTCGCGCCGACCGCGACGCTGCTGTGCGGCGGGTCGGGCTCGGGCAAGTCGACGCTCATGGACGCCTACGTGGCGCTCATGATGCCGCACACCACCCCCTTCAACGGCGCGTCGAACGGCGCGGTCGTGGGGCGCCCGCGCGGGCAGGAGCAACGCAACATCCTCTCGTACGGCCGCGGCAAGCTCGACGAGTCGCGCACCGACGAGGGCACCAAGGTGCGGGTGCTGCGCGGCGACGGCGTCGACACGTGGACCGCGATCGCCATGACGTGGGCCGATCACGACGGCGCCCGGTTCACCGCGGTGCGCGCCTGGTACATCCCGGCGGCAGCGCGCACGCTCGACGACGCCGTCAAGGTGCGCGCAACCGTGCACGGCGCGTTCGACCTGCGCCAGCTCGACCGGGCGGCGCAGAGCCACCTCTCCGACTCCGCGGTCCGGGCCACGGGCCTCGACACCCTCGCGACCGACCGCGAGTTCTCGGCGCGCCTGCACGCGGTGCTCGGCATCGGGGCGGCGGGCGCGGGAACGAAAGCCATGAGCCTTCTCGCGCGCATCCAGGCCGGGCAGCAGATCACCACCGTCGACGACCTGTACAAGCGCATGGTGCTCGAGG
>JAKOMY010000056.1 GCA_022702225.1 Microbacteriaceae bacterium
ATGGTCTCATCGTTCATGATCCCGCCCGTCACCGAGACCCAGGTGCTCGACATCGCCAGAACGAACGCCAGGGACCACAGAAGGGCGGAGCGGGAGGGGCGGTGCAGAAATCCCAGACCGATGATCATGAGGCTGCCGAGAGTGGCGACCGTGGCCTGAGCCAAACCCAGGTTCGTCAGGACATCGGACGGCATCACGGTGTTCCAGCCTCGACGCGGGAGGGGAGGATGACCGTCACCGTCGTGCCGGCACCCAACTCGCTCTCGAGGAAGAGAGAACCTCCCTGTTCCTCGACGATGCTCCGGATGATGCCCATGCCGAGTCCGGTGCCGGGGGTGGGGCTCTCTCGCACCGACTGCGCGCGGAAGTACGGGTCGAAGACTCGCTCGAGGTCGTCGGGATGGATACCGATGCCGGTGTCGGCGAAGTGGAGGACGACGTCGTCTGGTGAGAGTTCGCCGGAGATGCGGATCGTTCCTCCCGCGGGCGTGTACTTGATCGCGTTGCTCAGGATGTTGTCGAACGCCTGCCGAAGGCGGAATGCGTCCCCGACCACCTCTGCGGTGTCGGGCAGGTCGTCCACCACGCTCACGCGGCGTGCCGCCGCGGCGGGGCGGAAAGACGCCAGCGACGAGGCGATGATGCGGCTGGCATCGGCGGCGCCGGGGGAGGAGGATTCGCGGAACACCCCCCTCGAGGTGGCGAGGATCTCGGAGATGAGCTTCTGCATGCGCTCGCCGGCGCCGGCGATCACCTCGAGCTGCTCTCGCACCTTGGGCGAGAGGTCGGGGTCGTCGAGGGCGAGATCGGCGTGGCCGATGATGGCGGTCAGCGGGTTACGCAACTCATGAGACACCGTCGCCGCGAGGCGCTCGCGCGCACGTTCGGACTCGATCAGCGCGGTGATGTCGTGGACGATGAGCAGCGTGCTCTCGGGCTCGTCGGAGGAGACGAGTCGGCGTGTCGATGCCGAGAGTGCGTGCCATTCGCCGTGGGGATCGAAGAGCCAGACGCGCTCGTCGTCGAACTGCTCTCCGCGCGATGCCCGCGCGAAGGGACGCTCGGCCTCGGGGAGGGGCTCTCCGCGGAGCGTCGCGTATTCGACCGCCGCCCCCGGACGCTGCGGTTCGTCGCGTTCGACCCCGTACAGGGCGACATACGTGTCGTTCAGCGCCAGCACTTCGCCGTCCACGGACAGGCGGGCGAT
Organism: Microbacteriaceae bacterium; assembly: GCA_022702225.1. Taxonomy (GTDB): domain Bacteria; phylum Actinomycetota; class Actinomycetes; order Actinomycetales; family Microbacteriaceae; genus Microbacterium. The sequence goes on from JAKOMY010000056.1 coordinate 1,208, forward strand.
GCCGGTGTCGAGCCCGTTCAGCATCTGCGACACCCGGCGTTCCTGGCCCGACACGCGCTGGAGGGTCCCCTGGAGTCGGCTGGCCTGGCGCCGCAGCAATTGCTTGAACGCCCTCGTCTGCCGCGCTGAGAGGAAGGAGGTGATGCCGATGAACGTCAGGGAGAGCAGAACGACGATCAGTCTGAGCGCTGTCACCGGCCCGGAGGCGTTCACCGTGGCGTCCACCACGATGATCATGCCGACCGTGCTGAGCGCGGAGATGAGGTACACGAGGGTGAAGTGGGTGGCGATCCAGATGATGGGAAAGACCCAGAAGAAACCGAAGCGCAGATCGGTGCCGAAGCTCAGAAGACCGATGCCGAGGATGTCGCCGAACGGAACGGCCGCGACCACGGACCGGGGGATCTTCTGCCAGGGCACGACGATCGCTATCGCCGTCAGGGCGATGATGACGCCCACGCCGGAGGAGAACGGCCATAGGGAGAACAGGGACGGCTCGAGAGCCTGGACCAGCAGGACCGTGATGACGACGCTCGCCCCCAGAACGAGCTGAAGAAGCCAAATCGACCGGGTGCGGCTGCCCGGGTTGGTCGCGTCGTCGTCGGGGATGCCCTCCGAAGGAATCGCCGGAGGAACACTCCTCATGGATGCCATTCTCCGAGTGTATAGAGAGTGGTGTAGTCTTCTGCGCGCCATCCTGTCTCTGCTCGCCCCGCGTGGTCCCGATCACGCCGTCCGGTCAGACTCCCCCTGAGGCCTGCATCCCGCAGTGTGATGGTCGATCATCGACCTCCCGCGCGTTCCGCGCCCTTCCTCAGGAGACACCTGTGAGCATGCCCCCTCGCCGTCGTGTGCGCGCAGCAGCCGCGACCGTCGCCCTCGCCCTCGCTCTGCCGACTGTCCTGTCCGGTTGCAGTCAGATCACCGATGTGCTCGGTGCGTTCCCCGGGCAGGCGGGGAGCAACCAGTCCGTCGTCGTGGCGACGCCCGCGCCGCAGGCCTCGGCGGGGACCAAGCCTTTCGACTCCCAGTTCACCTACGACGGGTCGGTGCGGCTGACCTCGGAGGTCGCCGACGGCCTCGAGCTGCGCCTCGATGTCTGGGCGGTCGACCCCAAGCGCACGATGGAGTGGACCGCGACGAACGAGAAGCAGCTCGGTTTCGCCGTCAACATCGTCGACGATCGCGTCGACGAGAAGGCGGTCCTCGCGCAGAAGCGGCGCGTCTACGTGTCGTCCATCTCCATCACCTCGCAGACCGCTCAGACCGGCGGCCAGGTCTCGAACCCGTTCCAGTTCAGCGCCGATCCGCGAACGCTGGTCCCTTCGGACACCCTGCGTTCGGACCGGGGGCTTCTCCTCAACAGCTTCCAGGGCGGACTCCTGGTGCCGACGACGTCCATCCGCCAGCTCCCGGCGGACACGTACGGCATCACGCTGGAGTTCGCGCTGAACGTGGCTGTCGAGGGCGCCGCGAACACGGACTCCTCCTTCAGCCAGCAGACCGTGTACCAGTACCTCCCCATCGCGATCTTCGCGGACGAGGGACAGTCGTCGAGCGGCACCAGCACGGGCACATCGAGCTCGACCGGGCGCGCTCCGGGCTGGGGCACGTCGACCGACCAGGGCTGACCCGCCTCAGTCGGCTCTCGGCTGCCGCAGGCGAGGCCGTGCCCGGCGGCTCTCCATGAGCCAGGAGAGATCGTCGACGTCCCTCAGGAGGTAGTGCTCGAAGGCGAGGTCGGGGACGTCGTCGTAGTCGATCGAGGGCATGCGTCGCGCGAATGCGCGTCGCAAAGACTCCTCGACCTCTGCCGCAGTTGTCGCGGCGGGGTGGACGAGGAAGACCGTGTCGCGGGTGGGCATCCCGGTCACGACATCGGGTACGACGTCGGCGGCGGCGTCCGACACGGTGCGCAGCATCGTTTCGCCGCGCTCGCTGCTGTGGGCAGCGCGGATCAGATCGATCTCGGGAACGCGCACGAGGGTCGCCCGCACACCGGGGTGCTCGACGAGGAGTCGGGCGGTCTCGCGACGCAGAGTTCCACGGTCGTGCGCACGGGTGCCGGGAGCGGGGTCGTCGTCGAGCTGACGGCCGATCCATACGGCGCCGACCGAGACCAGCGCGATCGCGATCGCGCTGACCGCAGCCGTGGTCTCGGGGGAGACGGGGCCCTGACGCAGCAGCGGCGCCATACCGGAGACGGCGGCGGCGGCCAGGCGGGCGAGGTTGTAGAGCGCGTACAGGCTCAGGGTCCAGGAGAGCAGACGAGCTCCGCTCAGTCGCCCCACGGGAGAGCGAGCGCACTCGAGCGCGCCGAGAGCCGAGAACACGACGAGGCCGGCCGTCTTCAGGAGGGTTGCATCGTCGAGGGGCACGAGGAAGGTCAAGCCCAAGAGCAGGATGCCACCGGCGCCGGTGCTGATCGCGCCGATCGCGCGCCGACCGTTCAGTCGTCGCGCGCCCGCCCAGAGAAGACCGACCGCCATGACGTTGGTCGCGTTCCCGGCGGCCGCGGCTGCCACGGAGTCCCACGCGGTCTCCATCACGTTCAGTGCCCCGCACAGTAAAGCGGCGATGGCCGCCATGCCGAAGTACCGGACCATGTCCGCGCGTGGTCCGCCGCGGTCGTCCTCGGGTCGCCCGTGCGCCAGGAACAGCATGGTGAGGGCGACGCCCGCGGCGGCGATGGATGCCAGCAGAGCGAGGACGATCACGGACGGTCGTCTCCTTCAGGTGCCCGTCGCAATCTTGCGGAAATCTTGCGGGGACGGTGGTCGTGTGCAGCGGTCGTCTTGCGGCGAACCTACCAGAGTGGAACTCGGCCGATACGCCGCGAGAACCGACAGGAAGACACCGCCATGACCGATGCGCGCAGCTTCACCCCCCACGCCCGGGACTTCGATATGCACCCGGGCGCGCTGGGAGCCGCCGGCGAGCACGGCTTCGCCGATGACTTCGCCGCGGTGCTCGAGAACACGTCGGTGCACCGTTCCACGATCGGTTGCGTCATCCCCGCCTACAACGAGGAAGAGTCGATCGCCGACGTCATCGAGGCGTTGCTCGCTCAGACCCGCGTGCCGGACGTCATCCACGTGGTCGTCAACAACACCTCCGACGCCACGGTGAAGATCGCTTCGGAGTACAGCGGCCCGCACGAGCTGAGCACCGAGCTCGGGGAGCAGTTCACCGAGGTCTTCGTCCACGACATCGGCAAGAACCCCGACAAGAAGGTCGGAGCGCTCAACTACGGGTACTCCCTCGTCGAGGGGTACGACTATCTCCTCGGCGTCGACGGAGACACCATCGCCGACAGCAAGGCCGTCGAGTACCTCGAGACCGAGGCGATCTCCGACTCCCGCATCGGCGGTATCTCTGCGATCTACACGATCGACGACAAGCCCATCAAGGGCCTCGTCGCCCGGTTCCTCACCGCCGGCCAGCGCACGCAGTTCGCGGCGTTCAACCTGCAGAACATGCTGCGCGGTCGCAACATGGCGGTGCTCGGCGGTCAGTTCTCGATCTTCTCCACCAACGCCCTGCGCGACGCGATGAAACAGAACCACCAGAGCACCCCGTGGGTGAAGGACTCCGAGGTCGAGGACTCCCTGCTGTCCCTGCAGATCAAGAGCGCGGGCTACTTGACCAAGATCAGCCCGTACGCCCGCGCCGATGTGGGCGGCATGACCACGCTCTCCGGTTACGACGCCCAGCAGGTGAAGTGGACCTATGGCGCCATCGAGCTGATGTGGCCCGGACAGCGCGGCGACACCAAGGGGCAACCGTTCCACCCGAATCTCCGTCTGCGTTGGTTCGAGAACTTCGGCATGCTCACGAACCTCTTCGTCCGCGTGGCCTTCCTGACCCTTCTCGCCGGGTCGCTGACGATCCACGCCTTCGTCTTCTCGCCGCTGTGGCTCATCCCGCCGGTGATCGCCATGCTGCTGAACCTCCGCATCGCCCGCACGATGAAGAACGTCGACCGCACAGACGTCCTGTTCGCGGTGCTGTTCTTCCCCGCGGAGATCTTCATGTGGATCCGTATCAGTCACTTCGTCCGCTCGTGGACCCGATTCCTCTCGCGCAAGAAGGTCGACAACTGGGCGATGCAGGCCAAGGCCGAGCGCGGTGGGGGACTCGGACACTGGACGCCGATGGTCGTGCTCATCGCCGTCGCCATCGCCCTCGCGGTGATCTGGGTCATGGTCGGCCCCATGGTGCAGTCGTCGATCCTGTGGATCGGTTGGCCCATCGTCGGCGTCGTGACCGTTCTTCAGACGCTCCTCATGTTCTCCAAGCTCGTCCGTCGCCACCACGGCTTCAAGGTCTGACGGACGCAAGATCTGATACGCCCGAACGCATCAGAAACACGGATGCCTCGGCCCTGGGGAGGGTCGAGGCATCCGTCATGTCTGCGGGGCGTCAGGGAGTGGAGAGCAACTCCGAGGTGAGGCGATAGCCCACCCCGCGTACCGTTTCGATGTAACGCGGGTTGGCCGGGTTGTCGCCGAGCTTGCGGCGCAGGTTTGTCATGTGCGCTTCGATCGCCCGCTTGTCGGCTTCTCCGACGAAGTAGCTCGTCACGTACGACTCGCCGCGCAGGACCAGAGTGAGGTCGGCCTTGCTGCGCACCCGCCGCTTGGACTCCATCAGGGTCGCGAGCAGGTCGAACTCCGTGCGGGTGAGTTCCAGCTCCTCCCCGCCGACCCGCACGAGGCGGCTGTCGGGATCGAGCAGCAGATCTCGGTGAGCCACCCAGGCGCCACCGGTGGGCGTGAGTTCTCCGGCCGCCGAGCGGGGGACGATCTCGCCACCCGGCGCCGCCTCGCGCGGCTCCG
>JAKOMY010000064.1 GCA_022702225.1 Microbacteriaceae bacterium
CACCCATAACGCAAACGTCCCCGGCACCAGAAGGCGCCGGGGACGTTCAGACGAGAGATCTCAGCCGAGGAAGGCGGCGAGATCCTGCTCGAGCGCGTACTTGGGCTTCGCACCGATGATGGTCGTCTTGACCTCGCCGCCCTGGAAGACCTTCATCGCGGGGATCGAGGTGATCTGGTACTTCATCGCGAGGTCGGGGTTCTCATCGACGTTGAGCTTGAGAACGGTGATCTTGCCCGCGTTCTCGTTCTGGATCTCGTCGAGAACGGGGGCGACCATGCGACACGGTCCGCACCACTCGGCCCAGAAGTCCACGAGAACGGGTCCGTCGGCCTGCAGGACGTCCTGCTCGAACGTTGCGGAGGTCGTCGCCTTGGCAGTCATTGCATTTCTCCTTAGATGAAAGCGTCAGTTGGTGAAAACGCCGGTGAGCTCGGTTTTGTTCCTCAGACGACCGCGGCGTCGGGGAGGCCCTCGATGGGGCTCTCGGCGACGGCGGGCTCGCCGGCCTCACCGCGCGCGGCGAGGAAGTGCTCCACGTCGAGTGCGGCGACGGTTCCACTGCCCGCGGCCGTGATGGCCTGCCGGTAGGTCGGGTCGATGACGTCGCCGGCGGCGAAGACACCCTCGACCGACGTGCGCGACGAACGGCCGTCGACCCAGATGGTGCCCTGGTCGGTCAGCTGCAGCTTGTCGTGGACGAGGTGCGTGCGGGGGTCGTTTCCGATCGCGACGAACAGGCCGTCCAGCGGCAGCTCGCGCGTGGAGTCGTCGACGGTCGAGCGCAGGCGCACGCCGTTGACGGCCTCGTCGCCGAGGATCTCGTCGACGGCGCTGTTCCAGATGAACTCGATCTTCGGGTTCGCGAACGCGCGCTCCTGCATGATCTTCGAGGCGCGGAGGGAGTCCTTGCGGTGGATGATGTAGACCTTCGACGCGAACTTCGTCAGGAAGTTGGCCTCTTCCATCGCGGAGTCGCCACCGCCGACCACGGCGATGGTGCGGTCACGGAAGAAGAAGCCGTCGCAGGTGGCGCACCACGAGACGCCGCGGCCGGACAGGCGGTCTTCGCCCTCGAGGCCGAGCTTGCGATAGGCCGACCCGGTGGCGTAGATGACAGAGACGGCCTCTTCGACCTTGCCGCTACCGAGGGTGATCTTCTTGACGGGGCCGTCGAGCTCGAGCGATACGACGTCGTCGTACAGGACCTGGGCACCGAAGCGCTCGGCTTGCGCCTGCATCTTGGCCATGAGGTCGGGACCCTGGATGCCGTCGGGGAACCCGGGGAAGTTCTCGACCTCGGTCGTGTTCATGAGATCGCCGCCGGCTTCGACGGAACTCGCGACGACGAGGGGCTCGAGGTTGGCTCGGGCAGCGTAGATGGCGGCCGTGTATCCGGCCGGGCCCGATCCGATGATGATGACGTGACGCACGTTTGCGCCTTCCTCTCGTTGATTCCGTCGGATGAAACCCATGGTAGCCGCGGGGTATTCCGCAGCCCCCGGGGCTAGCGCTTGGGGAGGAACCGCCGACCGAGCGCGAGCGCCGGGGCGAGTTCGGGGGTGCGGAAGAGGGCCAGGATGCCGATGTACACGGCGAGGACGACCACGCCCAGCACCGCGGCACCGGCGATTCCCGCCGGGACGCTGCTCGTCATCCATCCCTCGGGTCCGCCCAGAAGGATCAGGGCTCCCCATCCGGCGGCCGCCGCGGGGATCGCGGCCAGGGCGAAACGCCCGAGCGCCGGGAGCCACGAACCGGTGCCGATTCCCGAAAGCCGACGGCGCAGCAGGACCGTCGCCACGATCACCTGCACGACGCTCGCGAACGACTGAGTGAGGGCGACTCCGGCGGCGAGCTCCGACCGGTCGATGACCGCGCCTGCCGCGATGGCGCCGCCCGCGACGAGCGCACACTGCAGCAGCGTGAAGAAGAAGGGGGTGCGCGTGTCGTTGTAGGCATAGAACGTGCGCTGTACGACGAACAGCACGGCGAGGGGCACGAGGCAGACCAGGAAGCACCAGAGCACGGGTGCGGCCGCGAGGGCTTGTTCGGGACTCTTCGTGAAGATCCGGCTCGCGGGAACGGCGGCCACGGCGAGGGCGGCGGTGGCGGCCACGATGAAGAACCCGAGCGTGCGGATACTGCGTGTGATGTCTGCCCGTACCTCGTCGTCTCGTCCCGCGGCGGCGTGTTCGCTGAGCTGCGTGAAGTAGGGCGTCCCGATCGAGAGCACGATGATCGAGTACGGCAGCATGAACAGCAGCCAGGCGTTCTGCGAGGCGAAGATGGCGGGGTCGTCGCCGGATGCACCCGAGAGCACGTTGGACTGCACGATGCCCGCGAGCTGGCCGGCGACGACCATCAGGAATGTCCAGCCGGCGAGCCGGCTGATGTGCCGGAGCCCCACACCTTTCCAGCGGAAATCGGGTCGGAGCGTCAGGCCCGCTCGTCGCCAGAAGAACATCAGGACGGCCGTTTGAACGACGATTCCGCCCGTGGCGGTGGCCGCGAGGAGGGCGATCATCGACGGCGTCCAGGCGTCTACGTTCTCTTGAGGCCCACCGAACAGCAGGACGAACGCTCCGAATCCGGCGATCGAGACGATGTTGTTGACGATCGGCGCCCACGTGTACGGGCCGAAGACGCGGCGAGCGTTGAGGATCTCCCCCAGCAGTGCGTACAGGCCGTAGAAGAAGATCTGCGGCAGACACCAGTAGGCGAAAGCGGTCGAGAGGGCCAGCTGGTCGTCGGTGAACTTGCCCGCGTAGACATGCACCAGAAGAGGCGCCGCGATCATGGCGAGAGCGGTGGCGCCCAGCAGTCCGACGGTTCCGAGCGTGAACAGCTTCGAGATGAAGGCTTGTCCCCCGTCGGCGTGCGCGGCGGCCTTGACGATCTGCGGGACGACGACGGCCGTCAACAGGCCGGTCGAGATGATCGCGTAGATGTTGTTCGGCAGCTGGTTGGCGACCGCGAAAGCGTCACCCGCGCTGCTGATCGACCCGATGGCCGCGACGAGCACGACGGTGCGCAGCACGCCACTGACGCGGGACACGATGGTCCCGGCTCCGATGAGCACGCTGGCTCGGCCGATGCTGCTCACGGGCGTGTCTCCTGCTCGGTGTCCGACGCGATCGCGCGGGGTGTCTGCTCGTCGGTCTCGTTGTCGTCGGCGTCCTCCGCGGGGCTGCGGCCGTCGGCATCCGGATCTTTCAACCCGATCCCATCGACGGACTCGTCGTCGTCCGGGGCTTTCGGCGAGGCCTCCTCGGCACGCAGCCGGCGTCGACGGGCGATGGTGCGGATCACCCCGAGGCTCAGGAAGCCGACGATCAGCGCGATGACGACCACGATGCCGATGTTCTCCCACTCGGCGCGCACCTCGACGTCGACGGCCTGGGGCGAGCCGATCGGTACGCCCGTGGGGCTGTAGAGCTGGAGGTCGACGCTGACCTCTCCGTTGGCGATGCGGGCTTCGACGGGGACCTCGACGCGGGTGTTGGCGGAGGCCTGGGCGTCGATGGTCGTGTGATCCTGCACGCGCAGGCGCACGTCGTTGGTGCGCACCGCCATGACGACCGTGACCGGCCAGGGCAGATCGTTGCGGACCCACGGGCGTAGGGGGGCGCTGGAGCTCACCAGCCGGAAGTCGGACGACAGGATGCCGACGGAGTCGAGCGTCGTGCGCGTCGCGGCGCGGTGATCGGAGACGGCCTGACGGGCGGCATCCCCCGTCCAGGACACGTTCGTGACCTGGAGGAGCTCGGCGCGTTCGCGGCCGGTGAGGAGCTCGGGCTGATCGAGGATCGAGGCGAAGCGGTCGATGCTCTGCTCGTCGCCGAGCAGATCGCGGACCTCGTCGACCCGAGCCGTGTCGATGGTGGGGGCGCTGAGGGAGACCTCGGATGCCGGGAGGGCCACCACCGCGCGCAGAGTCGATGCGGTGAAGCCCGGGGCGGTCGCCGCGAGGCCGAGGGTCGCGCGGAGGCTGACGCGAGAGCGATCGGTGCCCCGGTCAAGGACGGCCAGGACCGGCTGATCGCCGGTGGCGGCGCGCGCGATGGAGAGGTACGCCTGGGCGGCCGCGAGCGAGGCGCCGCGGCGGGTGCTGTCGTTCTGTCCGGCCGCGTCGGCGAGGGCGCGCGAGACCTCGGCGTCGTAGACGGGCGTGGATACCCCTCCGACGCGGGCGGAGGCCTGACGACCGCCTCCCGAGACGCTCGTGGACGGGACGAGGACGTGGGCGGGGTCGTCGGCGCTGCCGAGGGTGCCGAGGGCGGCGACGGTGTCCGAACCCGCGGATCCGGTGGCGGGCCAGTAGACGTTGGGCGTGGCGACCCCGATGTCGAGCAGCGTCGACAGCGACGGGAACGTCGGCTGACCCGGTGTCGAGCTCGCAGCCGGTGCGGGGGTCGATACCGCCGAGACGGCCGGAGCCGGCTGCACGAAGTCGGCTGCGGCCATGTAGTTCTGCAGCGACGTGGGCGTCAGCGGGGCCGTCAGACCGGCGTGCAGCTGGGCCGCGACATCGGAGTCGCCGAACTGCAGGGCGAACCGGTCGTTGGGCAGGGCCAGCAGTCGCTGCAGCCACGACACCGCGGTGGGCGGGGCCGCCGAGCCCAGCACGCGGATCGCGGCGGGGATGGCGGGGTCGACGGCCAGGGTCGCGGCGGTGCCGTCGACCGCATCGAGCTGCGCCGACAGAGCGCCGTCGACGGCCGTGAGCTCGGCCAGTTCATTCGCCGTCAGCAGCCCTCGGGTGAGGGGCGCCGCGGTGATCGGCACGACGAGCGCGATCGGCGTCTGCGCGCCGGCCTCGGCGGGGACGACGACCACGCTGGGGGCGGTCAGCCCCGCACTGGTCGCCAGCACGGGGTAGACCCCCGCCCCGCGGTTGGCGAGAGCCGGATCGGTGCCCGGTGCCGTGAGCGTCGTGGTCGACTGGGCGCCGGAGGCGGTGGCATCCAGTGTTCCCACGGCGATCTGCTGAAGAGCGATGCCCGAGGCATCACCGCTGAGCCAGCGGTCGATCGACGCGTCGTCGGCGAGGGGGGCGGACCCGAGGGAGAGGGTGACGGGCCCGGCGGTCGCGGGCGAGGTGCCGGCCGCGACGGTGACGACGACCGACAGGGCATCGCCGGGGCGCAGGATGCCGTTCGCCGAGGGCGCCGCGGTGAGCACCGACGGAGAGGTCGAGGCCGACGGCGACGGGCTGGGCGTGGCCGCGGAGGCGGCGGTGGCCGGGAGTGCGATGCCCGCGACGAGGGCCCCGGCGGCCAGGGTCGCCAGGAGCCGGCGCGTGAAGGAGCGCCGCGGCACGGGTGCGCCCGAAGGCTGGGAGGTCACGGTCATACGAGCGTCGGCGGAACGAGGGGGCCTCGCACCGCCTGCGAGTCTAGGCCCGCGTACCTACAAGCCCCCCGATAGCCTCGCGCAGACGATTGAATGGACCGGTGCTTCCCGAACCCGATCCCCAGCTGTGCCAGGCCCTCGCCGACGACCTTCGCGCGGCGGATTACACCAGTGCGGCCCTCCGCGACGCGTGGGGGGTGCAGGCCGACGACGCCGTCGCCCGCGGGCTCCGCCGCCCCGCCACCCGGGCGCTGGGCGAGCGCGGTGACGCCCTCGCGGTGCTGGGGCGCCTGTGGGGTCTCGGGCTGCCGGTACCCCGCGGAGACGCCGAAGCGGCCCTCCCCACCCTCCGTGTGGACGGGGCGGCGGCTCTCGGGCTGTTGGAGATCTCGGGGGATGCCGTGACCCCCGCCGCGCTCGTGCGGCCCCAGGCCTTCGCCGACGACGAGGGCGAGGTCGAGTGGTGGATCGCCAGCGACCTCGA
>JAKOMY010000073.1 GCA_022702225.1 Microbacteriaceae bacterium
GAGATCGCCATGCCGACGATCTGACTGATGGCGTCTCGGACGAGATCATGGGTCATCTGCACGAGCGACGACGCCATCGACAAGCCCGTCGAGATCGCCCCCGCCCATTGGCCCGAGGTCGTGAGGTGCTGCGACAGCCCCTGCACGTGCGCCGTGTACGCGGTGATGGTCTCACCCGATAGCCCGTCGAGGTCAGCGAGCCGGTTCTGCGCGGTGACGCCGAGCTCGCTCATCCGGGCGCCCACGTTGCTCCAGGTCGCGGCGAATGCCTGGACTTCGGCCGCGTTCCCCGTGAGATCGTTCAGCCATCCCTTGAGCGGCTCGATGTGGTCGAGCAGCCACCCCAGGCCGTTGGCGATCAGCGTGCCGATGGGGTCCATCACGGCGGCGACGGTGTTCATCGCGGCCGAGAATCCCGCGATCCCTCCCTCGACCCAGTTGCCGCTCTGGATGGCATCGGCCAGAGCCTGCCCGTCGGTGACGAGGAACGCGCCCGAGAACGCGGATGTCGTATCCACGGGAGCCGCCACGAGCGAGTTGCTCATCCAAGGCCTCCCTCGAGGTGCTTCGTCACCTGGATGACGGTCTCTTCGAACGTGTCGAAGTCGGCGACGACTGCGCGTAACTCCTGCCCCGTGCGTTCGAGTACGCCCTCCGCGCCGTTGATGTGCTGAGAGACCGCCCCCGACACCATTCCGACAGGGGGAACGATCCAGGCGCAGAGAACGCCGAACGCCCCTCCGCCGAGGTTGACGCTCTGAATCGCCGATGCGGCCTCGGCAGCATCCGAGGCCAGCTGCTGCACGCGCGAGGCGTGCTGCAGCAGAATGTCCGCATCCATCCGGATCTGCTGGCTCATCGCAGCCCTCCTCGGCGCGTCACTCCGTCGTCTTCCTGGTCGGGAATGAGCTCCGCGGCGACGACGCCGACGATGGGGTCGGATTCGCCCATGATCTCGGTGGTCACCTCTAGGGTGCGAACGCGGGCGTTCTTCGTCGCCTTCGCGATCAGCTCCATCACCTCGGCGCTGACGCGTCGGCCCCCGCGGTCGAGGGCCGAGTCCGCGATCTCGAGGTCGCGCACGACCCCCGCCGCGTCCACCTCGACCGAGATGTCCCGGGTGCGTGCCACGGCCTTCGCTCGTACATCGGCGATGGCGGCCTGCAGCACGGGCAGCTTCTCGCCGCGTTCCTGCGCCCGACGCGTATCTTCTTCGATCCGCGCGAGCGTCTCTTCCGGTGATCCGTACACGCTGCGCCCCCACCCAGGCCACACGCGGCAGACGTTTCTCCCCAGCGCGCGGCAATCGTCACTTATCCACAGACGAGGGTAGGTCGGAAAGCCGTCGAACAGGATGAGAATCGTCTCATCCGCGTGCGAGCGCCTGGCTCAGACGACGGCCTGCAGGGCACCCGCGCGCGCGGCGACGTCGACCGGTCGTGGGACCTGGTGGGCGAGGTCACCGTCGCCGGGCCGCCCGCGACGCTGTCGCTCACGATGGTCGACGGGTACGCGCCGGTCACGTGTTCGATGCGCTACCTCGGCGCCGATCCCCATCAGGTAGCGGCGATCGTCCGTTTCTTCCGCGACCATCCCGAAGAGCGCGGTGTGCTCGAGACCAGGGGAGAGGCGGCGCTCAACCGCGCAGCAGACGTGCTCCGTCCCGTCGGGGGCTGATCACGACGCGGGACATCCCGCCGATCCCCCTACTCGCTCGCCTTCTCGAGCCCCCGCGTGCGGATCTCTTCGAGGTCGAGGCCCGCGAGGATCTTCCGCGCGACGAGGTCGTCGATCGTTCCCTCGCGGCGTAGGCGCAGCAGCACCTCGCGTTTGCGTTCGAGGACGGCAAGCCGCAGTCGTTGCGCTTCCTTGTGGCGAAGCAGGGGAGAACGCTGGGTGACGTCGATGTCGTCGCTCACGGCGATCATCTGCAGGGGCCCGGTGAAGGCCGCTGCCTCGTCGGGGCTGTCCGCCGTGCTGTCGGCGCCCGCGCGGCGACGCTCGGCTTCGGGCACGTCGGGCGGCACCGGTCCCGTGGAGGAGGGCTCATCGCCGAGTGACGCGTCGAGCTCGGCGAGGTCGCGCTCTTCGATCGCGCGTTGACGCGCGATCGCGCGGGCGTTCGCCAGCTCGAGACGCTCGTAGCCTTCCCGTCGCGCACGGTCGCGCACGCGATCGCTGATGCCGTGCTCGGTCGCCAGGTCGTCGAGGGCCGCGAGGGCGGCACCCGAGATCGCGCGCTCGGCGAGCTCGTACTCCTCGATCGCGGCGTCGTCGTTCGGAAGCTTCGCCCACCGGATCACGGCGGGCAGCAGGGGGCCCTGGACGAGCAGGGTGAGCACGATCACACCCGCCGTGACGAACACGATGGCGTCGCGACCGGCCACGGGTGCGCCCTCGGCCGTGGTGACCGGCACCGACAACGCGATCGCGAGCGATACGGCGCCGCGGAATCCCGCCACCGTACTCACCACGCGTGATCGATGCCTCAGCGACCGCGATGACCCGGCGGCGGGTCGCGAGAACGGCGAGAAGAGCCACTGGAACAAGTACCGCACGACGAAGAGAGCGACCCACGCCGCAACGGTGACCAGGAGCAGCAGACCGATCTCCGACCCCGAGATCTCGTGCAGCACGAGTTGCACCTCGAGCCCGATCAGCACGAAGAGCGCAC
>JAKOMY010000084.1 GCA_022702225.1 Microbacteriaceae bacterium
CGATATCGCCGCGTCGGAGCCGGCCTCCGCGCCGGACGAGAAGACCGGCGGCCCCCCGAAGGAGGCCGCCGGTCCGGTCTGTCGACGCTCAGATACGACCCGCAACGTCCCGTCCGACGAGGTCGCCGTCGGGGTTGGGCTCGCTGAGCTGCTCGCCCGGGGCGGTCGATCCCTTGAGCGGGGGAAGCCCGGCCTCGACTCGGGAGCCGATCTCGGCATCCACGTTCTTCCAGTACTGCACGGCGCGATCGCGCACCTCGGCGCGGGTCACATCGCCGACGTGCCCGGTGATCGTCTCGACCAGGCGGTCGCGCTCCTCGGCCGACATGACCTCGCGCACGAGCGTTCCCGCCTGACCCCAGTCGTCATCCTCGGGGTGGAGGGTCGCCGCCGAGCGCACGAGCTCGCCGTCGCTCTGCCAGCCGCCGTCGCCCGCGCGGCGCGGGTCGGCCGCCGGACCGCCGACCGAATTGGGGGCGTAGACCGGCACCTCGGGCGGGTTGTACTCATAGCGCATGGCGCCTTCCTTCGAGTACGAGTGCACCTCGGTGTGCGGCCGGTTCACCGGCAGCTGCTGGTAGTTCGTTCCCACGCGATAGCGGTGCGCATCGGCGTAGCTGAAGATGCGCGCCTGCAGCATCTTGTCGGGGCTGCCGTCGATGCCGGGTACGAAGTTCGACGGCTCGAAAGCCGCCTGCTCGATCTCGGCGAAGTAGTTGCCCGGATTGCGGTTCAGCTCCATCGTGCCGACCTCGATCTCGGGGTAGTCGCTGTGCGGCCACACCTTGGTCAGATCGAAGGGGTTGAAGCGGTAGGTCTTCGCATCCTCGTACGGCATGATCTGCACCTTGAGCGTCCACGTGGGGAACTCGTTCCGCTCGATCGCGGCGTAGAGATCGCGGATGTGGAAGTCGGCGTCCTGCCCCGCGATCTGATCGGCTTCGTCCTGCGTGAGCGTCTTGTGGCCGAGGTCGGTGTGGAAGTGGTACTTCACCCAGAACCGCTCGCCCTCGGCATTGATCCACTGGTACGTGTGCGACCCGTAGCCGTTCATGTGGCGCCAGGATGCCGGGATCCCGCGGTCGCCCATCAGCCAGGTGACCTGGTGCGCGCTCTCGGGAGAGAGCGTCCAGAAGTCCCACTGCATGGTGTTGTCGCGCAGGTGGCTGCCGGGCAGACGCTTCTGCGAGCGGATGAAGTCGGGAAACTTGATGCCGTCCTTCACGAAGAAGACCGGGGTGTTGTTTCCGACGAGGTCGTAGTTGCCCTCGGTCGTGTAGAACTTCAGCGAGAACCCCCGCGGGTCGCGCCAGGTGTCGGGGCTGCCCTGCTCGCCGGCGACCGACGAGAAACGCGCGAGCATCTCTGTCTCGACGCCCGGCTGGAACAGCGCCGCGCGCGTGTAGGCCGACACGTCACCGGTCGTGCGGAACGTGCCGAACGCCCCGCCGCCCTTGGCGTGGACGACACGCTCGGGAACGCGCTCGCGGTTGAACTGCGCCAGTTTCTCGATCAGATAGTGGTCGGTGAGAGCGATCGAGCCGTCGGCTCCGACGCTCTGGGAGTGCTCGTCGCTGGCGACGGGGGCTCCGTTGTTGGCGGTGGTCGGCTCGGTCATGGCTCTCCTCACGTCGTGGGCCGAAGACGAAAGGCCCACCTCCACGGTAGGCGGGGCCTCCGACATCGCGGAGGCATTGCGCAATGGGTCTCGACCACGTAGGGCTCCTGAGGCTGTCAATCCCCCGCTGAGCAGTGTCCCGCCTCGACAGCATGGCGGGACCGAACGAGAGGAACGAGCACATGTCGAAGGATCTGTCGAAGGGCGACCGCGTCAGCTGGGACACCCCGCAGGGGAAGACCCAGGGCAAGGTCGTCGAGAAGAAGACGAAGGACTTCCAGCACGACGGCCAGAAGTTCACGGCATCCGACGACGAACCGGCCTACATCGTGGAATCGGAGAAGTCCGGCTCGCAGGCCGCGCACAAGGGTTCGGCGCTGAACAAGCTGAAGAGCTGAGCGCGCGCGTCGCGTGCCGAACTCCTGAATTCTCGCGTCTGCGCCGAGATACAGCGGTCGCAGACCCGGCCCACCACCGGTATCTCAGGAGTTCGGCCCGCCGCCGTCCGCCTCGCGGGCGTCCCGCCGCTTGCGCATCTGCGCCAGGGCCAGCCCGAGCCTGTGGTTGCCGGCCAGCACGTCCTCGTGCCGCTCCAGGAACTCCCAGTAGGCGTCCGTGAAGACCGAGTCCTTGGCGTCCTGAGCCGACGGCCACCACGAGCCCATCTTCTGCAGGTAGGCCCCGCCCGAGACGTACGGCTTCGTCGCGACGAACCCGCCGTCGGCGAACTGGCTCATCCCCATCACGTTGGGGACCATCACCCAGTCGTAGGCGTCGACGAACAGAGCGAGGAACCACGCGTTCACCTGCCGCGGCGCGTACCCCTGCAGCAGCAACCAGTTGCCCAGCACCATGAGCCGCTCGATGTGGTGCGCGTAGCCCCAGCGGTGCACCCGTTCGAGCACCGTGCGCACGGGGATCGGCAGGTCCCGCGGCATCCGTTCTGCCGTGTACCAGTACTTCTCGATGCGCTTCTCGAGGTGCAGAGCGTTCACGTGCTCGAGCTTCGGGTGGGCCCGGTACATGCCGCGCATGTACTCGCGCCACCCGATGACCTGACGGAGAAAACCCTCGACGGATGCCAGGGGGGCATCGGTCCGTGTGGCGGCGGCGACCACTTCTTCTACGGTGAGCAGACCGATGTTCAGCATCGGCGAGATGATCGCGTGGAAGAGGAAGGGCTCGTCGGCCTTCATCGCGTCTTCGTACCGTCCGAAGTCGTGCAGGCGCTCGACGACGAAGACGTCGAGCCAGTCGCGAGAGTCCTCGGGGGTGACGGGAAGCCAGAAGTCCGCGGCGCTGCCGGGGTGATCGGCGTATCGCTCGTCGACCTCGGCGATGACCGCTCGCGTGATGTCGTCGTGGTCGAGCTTCGGCAGGGGCGGGATCTCCACGCCCTTCTTCGGCAGCGCTTTACGGTTGTCGGCGTCGAAGTTCCACCGGCGACCGGCGGGCTTGCCCCCGTCCATCAGAATGCCGGTACGCCGACGCTGCCAGTGGTAGAAGTCCTCCATGAGCGGCGTCGGGTGCTCGGCGAACCACCCGTCGACGTCGTCTTCGGGGGTGAGGAACAGGGCGTCCGAGACGACGTCGGTGTCGACGTCGTGATCCGCGCAGATGCGGGCGATGCGAGCGTCCACCGGGCGGTTCGGGTCGCTCATCCAGGTCAGCTCGGTGACCCGATGTTTCTGCAGCAGGCGCTCGAGACCGGCCTTGAAGGTGAGGTCGTCGTCGAGGGTGATCCGCCGAACGAT
Source organism: Microbacteriaceae bacterium (assembly GCA_022702225.1). GTDB lineage: Bacteria > Actinomycetota > Actinomycetes > Actinomycetales > Microbacteriaceae > Microbacterium. Next base: position 3,373 of record JAKOMY010000084.1, read on the forward strand.
ACGTCCCTCGGCCTCGAGTCGGGCGGCCGTGTGACGCATCGCCGAGATCAGCAGCACGATCTTGTGACGGTGGTACGGAAGCTTCGCGAAACGCGGTGCCGACTCGATGAAGAAGAACTCCTGCACCTCGTCGTCGTCGTACGCCGGGTGCTCGGCGAACTGCTGCGTCGCGAGGATCAGCGCGGCCTTCACGCGCGCCGCCTCTGCTTCGCGGCGTTCGCCCGGCAGCCGCGCGAGCAGTACAGCACCTGGTCCCACTGGTCACGGCCGCTCCAGCGTTTGCGATCGGTGAACGGGCGTCCGCAGTAGGCGCAGGGCTTGGAGCGCACCTCGGGTCGTGACATGCCGTCATCGTCGCAAAGCGCACCCGCGGCATCCGGGGGCTTGCGCTCGCACGCCGACCCGGTTTGCGCAAGGCCCGCGCGGCGGCGGGCCCGGACGTGGTCCGCTAGCGACATGGATACCGCACCGGAGCGCACGAACGACACCGCCGACGACCCCGACGAGCTCGAGACCGCCGACGCCCCCTCGATCCCCGACACGACCGACGACGGCAACGCCCCGGTCGACAACCCCTCGGGCGGCTGACGCACGGGGAGCCCCGCACCTGTCCGGCGCGGGGCTCCTCGATGGGTCCTCAGTCGGTGAGGTCGAACTTCTCGTTCTCGCCGCCCTTCGGGCGCTGGCCCGTCACCTTCGAGGTGACCAGGGCGATCGCCGTCGCGAGACGTCCCCCCGCGCTGCCCCAGTACTCGCCGGTCAGCGCGGACACCTTCAGCAGCGTCACCCCCGGCGACTCGGGGCCGTCGGGGAACCATGCCTCGACGCTCGTCGACCACAGCTCCTTGAGCTTGGCGAGGTCGTCGATCACCTCGGCCTCGCCCGCCAGCGACAGCCAGGTTCCGTCGGTGCTGAACGACAGACCCACCTTCGGTTCGCGGCGCACGTGCTGGACGGCCGAGGCGTGCGTGCCGACGATGAACCAGAGGTCGCCATCGGACTCGCGCTCCTGCACCGTCAGCGGGTGCGCGTGCAGAGCACCGTCCTCGGCGCGGGTGGTGACCATGGCGAAGCGGAACTTCTTCAGCAGTTCGTTGAGCGTTTCGAGCTCGGACGCGGTGGTGGACATGAGACTCCTTCGGTTCGATCCTTCAGCGAATCGCGCGAGATGACGCCGCGCTATGCGTTGACGTCGGCCGCACCGTCTGCTCTGTCGGTGGCCGCCAACGCGTCGAGAGCTTCCAGCGCGTCGCGGGCGCGGCGCACACGCGCGTCGACCTCGTCGTCCCACCAGCGCGGTCCCCGCTCCCCCAGGCCGCGTTTGGCGATTCCCACGCGCTCGCGCGCGGCGGCGACGGCGTCGTCATCGCCGGTCCCCTTCGCCGTGCGCACCGCGGATCGCGCCCGCCCGAGATGCGAGCGCAGACGCACGGCCAGGTCCTCGGGGAGCCGCGGATCGGTCCGTCGCCATCGTCTGCCGTCGATCACGAGCCAACGCTCGTCATCGGTGGTTTCGTCCGCGGATGCCATGACCCCAGTGCACCCTTCAGACAGGGGTCGCGAAATCTCCCCGGCACAGAGGGGACATCCGTGCTAGCCTCGTCAGTATTCGTTCTGGGACTTGCTTCATCGACGCCCGCCTCATCGCTGAGATGCCGGGCGCACGGCGCCGAGCCGTTTCCGACAGCAATCCCCCCTCTCACCATCGCGTGCCTCGCTCGACGGCTTCGGTCCTCGCCTCGCACTCGCGGAAAGTTCTTGTGTCTCTGCTTCACCCCTCGCCACTATCGTGGCGCCAGGCCGATCTCGACGTGTACGTCGCGACGGTCGGATCCGACTACGCCGGTTTCGTCGGCGCGGGAACCTCGGGCTTCGAAGCCCAGGGCCCCCTCGGCGAAAATCTCGGTGTCCACACGTCCGTCGACGCGGCTCAGGCCGCCGTCGACGGGCACCGCGTACGCGCCACCACCACGGTGACGCGGCGTCCCCGTCCGCTCCGCACTCGTCGGAGCGGCGCCCACGGCCGCATTGCGGCCCAACATGAATAAAGGAAGAACACGATGGCCACTGGCACCGTGAAATGGTTCAACTCCGAAAAGGGCTACGGCTTCATTGCTCCCGACGACGGCTCCGCCGACCTGTTCGCGCACTTCAGCGCGATCCAGGGCAACGGCTTCAAGGAGCTCACGGAAGCACAGAAGGTCGAATTCGACGCTGAGCAGGGCCCCAAGGGCATGCAGGCGGCGAACATCCGCCCCCTCTAAGCTCCGCTTACCTCGAGAGCCGGGTTCGTCGCCATCGCGACGACCCGGCTTTCGTCGGTTTCCGGCACGTTTTCGCTCGCTGGGTTTCGGTTTCCCGAGAGCCCGCTGAGCATCGCGACGTATTCCGAGTCGCCCATACGGCCAGCCGTAGTGTGGGCCTCAGCACGGAGTAGCCGCTCCGCCGTCCACCCCGGTCCTTCCCGATCCGAGGAGCAGAACATAGCCTCCACCGTCGTCGAGTCCCGTCTCGGCCCCGTTCGTCAGACCTATTCCGGTACCACCGAATTCCCCCCGATCACCAAGGCCTACACAGAGCTGTCTCAGGTCGTCCGTGAGAGCGGACTGCTCGTTCGCACTCCGGTGTTCTACTCCGTCGTCGCCGGCGCCATCGTGCTCGGCTTCGCCGGGTGCGTGACCGGCTTCATCCTCCTCGGCGACAGCTGGTTCCAGCTGATCGTCGCAGCGGTCCTCGGCATCCTGTTCACCCAGGTCGCATTCCTCGCCCACGAGGCCGCACACCGTCAGATCTTCGCCTCGGGCCCCGCCAACGACCGCCTGGGCCTGCTCATCGGCAACGGCATCGTGGGCATGAGCCGTTCGTGGTGGGCATCGAAGCACACACGACACCACGCCAACCCGAACCGGGTGGACAAAGACCCCGACATTGAGATCGACACGATCTCTTTCCTCGACGTCGACGCCGCCAAGGCCCGCGGCATCCAACGCTGGATCACCCGGCGTCAGGGCTACCTGTTCTTCCCGCTGCTGGCTTTCGAAGGCATCAACCTGTACGTCCTGGCCTTCCGACACCTTCTCTCGCGCGGCGAGGTCAAGGGGCGCTGGGTCGAGATCGCCCTGCTGACGCTGCGGCACGCGCTCTTCATCGCGCCGATCTTCATCTTCTTGCCGGTCGGTCTCGCCTTCGCGTTCTTCGGCGTCTCGGTCGCGGTGTTCGGCATCTACATGGGAGCGTCCTTCGCCCCCAACCACAAGGGCATGCCGATCATCGCGCCCGGCGCGAAGCTCGACTTCTTCAGCAAGCAGGTGCGCACCTCGCGCAACATCTCCGGCGGCTGGTGGGCCACGTGGCTCATGGGTGGTCTGAACTACCAGATCGAGCACCACCTGTTCCCGAACATGCCGCGAACGCACCTCAGCAAGGCCCGTGTCATCGTGCGCGAACACTGCGCCACCCTGAACGTGCCCTACGTCGAGACCACGCTGTTGCAGTCGTACGGCATCGTCATCGCGTACCTCAACCGGGTCGGCCTGGCCGCCCGCGACCCCTTCGACTGCCCGCTGACCTCTCCGACGCGTCAGCTCAACGTCGAGTAGGCATCCCGATGACGGCGCCGTCCCCTCCGGGGCGGCGCCGTCGTCGTTCACCCGCGCGCGTCCGCCATCGGCGCGGGGCATTCTCCTCCGGCGTCCGTCGCCCTCTCGAAGTGCCACCGCTCGTTGGCGTAGGTCTGGCACAGACCCCACTCGCGTCCGTGATCGATGATCCACAGCTGCGCGTCGAGCGAGCCGATGTCGACGGCGTGACCGGTGACGTGACTCGACCCCTCGGGCGAGGCGACGTACTGTCGCGCGATCGCTTCGGAGCCGTAGGTGCGGATCGCATCCCCCAGCAGCCACCGCTGGTAGTCGGCGCTGCGCCACCCGCTGGTGACGTCGAAGACGATCCAGTCGACCTCAGCGGCCCGCTGGGCCGCGCGCAGAGCATCGCGCAGCTCACCGTCGAGCCCGGTCATCGCGGGGTGCTGATCGTCGTAGACCGTCAGCGGCGCCTCGGCGGGGATCATCCCCTCGGCCTCGGTCGGCGAGAACGGCGCGTGCGCGCTCAGCCCCGCCGACAACGACGACGCCGTGGTCATCGCGAGCACTGCCGCGACCGCGGTGAGGACGACGGCGAGACCGACCGCGACCGCGACGAACGCGATACGGCCGCGGGAGGGGGATCGAGTGCGGGATGCCGAAGATGCCATGCCCCCATTCGAGCCGGGCCCGCGTTGCCGGGCCGTATGGCGGGGACCATACGACGGCGATACGCCAGAGCCGATAGCTCAGTCGCGTGAGACCTCGTGCAGCACCACGTCGCGGATCTCGCCGGCAGAGAGGGTCGCGGTCATGAGGGTGCACGCGGGCTGACGGCGGCGGTCGGTCGGCGAGCCCGGGTTGAGAAGGCGAAGGCCGTTCGGGGTGACGGTGTCCCACGGGATGTGGCTGTGCCCGAACACGAGCAGGTCGGCGTCGGGGAATGCGGCATCCATCCGCTTCTCGCGCCCGAGCGACGCCCCGGTCTCGTGCACGACGGCGACCCGCACCCCGTCGATCTCGGCGCGCGCGATCTCGGGCAGGCGCGAACGCAGGTCGTCGCCGTCGTTGTTACCCCACACCCCCAGCACGGGGCCGAGCGTCTCGAGTTCGTCGAGCACGCTCGCGCTCACCCAGTCACCCGCGTGCACGATGAGATCGACGCCGGATGCCGCTTCGCGCACCGCCGCGGGAAGCACGCGCGCCCTCCGGGGAACGTGCGTATCGGCCACGAGGAGCAGTCGGGTCGCCATGCCCCCACGCTATCGAGGCCGAGGTTGTCGGGGGCGGGAACGACTCCCGCTCCGGGCTCCGGCTCGCGCATACGTCGGCGATACGCCCCCGCACCTACGATGACGGGATGCGCGTGCTGATCGTCGAGGACGAACCCTTCCTCGCCGAGGCCATCCGCGACGGCCTCCGCCTCGAGGCGATCGCGGCCGACATCGCCGGCGACGGCGACGCGGCCCTCGAGGTCCTCGGCTACACCGCCTACGACGTGGTGGTGCTCGATCGCGACATCCCCGGTCCGAACGGCGATGAGATCGCGCGCCACCTGAGCGCGCAGCCCGCCGCTCCGCGCGTGCTCATGCTCACGGCCGCGGACCGGCTCGATGACAAGGCCAGCGGCTTCGAGAGCGGTGCCGACGACTACCTGACGAAACCGTTCGTTCTGCGCGAGCTGGTGATGCGCCTGCACGCCCTCGCCCGTCGTCCCGCGGCCTCGCTCCCGCCGGTGCTCGAGCAGCACGGCATCCGCCTCGACCCCTTCCGCCGCGAGGTCTATCGCGACGGGCGCTACGTCTCGTTGACCCGCAAGCAGTTCGCGGTGCTCCAGGTCCTCATGGGCGCCGGCGGCGGCGTGGTCAGCGCCGAGGACCTGCTCGAGCGCGCATGGGACGAGAACGCGGATCCGTTCACCAATGCCGTGCGCATCACGATCTCGACGCTGCGCAAACGCCTGGGCGAGCCGTGGCTCATCCAGACGGTCGCGGGCGTCGGCTACCGCATGGGTCCGGTCGATGCGTGAGCGTGCCCCCGGGCTCTCGGTACGACTCAAGCTCACCCTGAGCTACGCGGGCTTCGTCGTGATCGTGGGAATCGCTGTCTTCGTGGTGGGGTTCCTCGTGCTGCGCTTCCTCCCCGAGGGCAACCTGTACTCCCAGAGCGGTCTGTTCACGCCGGGTCGCGGCGACCTCACCGAGGTCTTCGTCCGCTACGCGTGGTACGCCGTGCTCGCGCTGGCGGTCCTCGGCCTCGGCGGCGGCTGGATCGTGTCGGGGATCATGCTGCGTCCGCTGCACCGGATCGCGGATGCCGCCCGCGCGGCGCGGGACGGCGACCTCGCGCACCGCGTCGAGTTGCCGGGGCGTCGTGACGAGCTGACGGACCTCGCCGACACCTTCGACGCCATGCTCGCGCGGGTCGAAGAGACCCTGGACGAGCAGAAGCGCTTCGCCGCGAATGCCTCCCACGAGCTGCGGACCCCGCACGCCACGATGCGAACGCTGCTCGAAGTGGCCCGGGTCGACCCCGCCGGCGTAGACGTGGACCAGTTGCTCCACCGCCTCGAGCTCACGAACGAGCGCGCGATCCGTCTGATCGAGGCGATGCTCGCCCTCGCCCGGTCGACACGCGAGGATGCGCTCTCGCTCGAACCGACGGGAGTCGACGATCTCGTCGCGACCGTGGTGGCGGAGGCCGAGGGCGACGACCGGGGTCTCGACCTGGCGATACTCGGCGCCTCGGGCGGGGTGGCGCGGATCGACGAGACGCTCGTGCACCAGGCCGTGACGAACCTGGTCCGCAACGCGCTCGTGCACAACGTGGCGGGCGGCTGG
>JAKOMY010000137.1 GCA_022702225.1 Microbacteriaceae bacterium
GTCCCACCGTGGCGGTAGACCAGCAGTGCTTCGCGGAACGGCTTCTGCGAGAACATGGCCGTGTAGTAGAGGGCTTGCGCGTAGATCGGCTGTCCGAGGGTCAGGGTGACGGTCTGCTCTGGCATCGGGATGGTGTCCTCTCGCATGCGGGCGGGGTCTCCTCTATCCAGGCATGCGTGCCCCGGACGAAGGTTGCGCGGACCGAGGTCTTCGCTATGACCTCGCTGACCGGGTGAAGAACGAAGCGCTGGCGTCCAGCCGCGGCATCCCGGTCCGGAGCACTCCTCACCCCACCGCTCGGATCACCCCCGTGATGATCAGCGTCACCACCGTTGTCCACAGCACGATCGCGGCGGCCTGCCAGGCGATCACGCGCAGCGGAGGCACACCGGTCGACGTCAGCGCGGCGGCGGTGAACTGCGTGGGGAGCAGAAGCGGGCCGAGCAGGCTCACCCCGGGGGTCCCGTAGCGGTGGTACGCCTTCTCGAACTTCTGGCGCCGGGCCGTCGGGGGCTTCACGACCGCCCCTCGGCGGCCGGTCACGGCGGTACGCACGCGCGACGACGCGAGCACCACGACGGCCACGCAGAGGAAGTTGCCGATCGCGGCGGCACATGCGGCGACGACCGGATGGATGCCGCCCAGGATGCCGATCGCCGCAGCACCCTCACCCTCGATGAACGGCACGGCCCCGGCGAGGGCGACGATGAGCGGTTGGACGAGGTCGGGCACGTCGGCGACGAGACCCTGGAAGCCGAGGACGAGGTCGGAGACGGGGTTCGACACGGGGACTCCTAGGTGATGAGGGCGCGGCGTCTACCGCGGTGATTCCATCCCATCGGCGTGCGAGTCCTCGCGGGAGTGCCGTGGTGTCACGACCGAACGTGAGGATGCAACGGCCCACCCGTGATGAATGTCAGGGTTCCCGGCGCCGCGTACGTCGCGTATCGTCTCAAGCCCCGCGGAAGGCCGCGGCCGATCCGAAGGAGGACCCATGCCCTATGGCCTTGTCTGGATCGAATACCTCTTCTGGGCGGTCATCGCGGTAGGGCTGCTCGTGCGTCTCGGCGTCGCGCTCGGTCGGCGTCGCTCGGGTCGGCGGAAGGACGCGGTGCGGCAGGCGATTCGCCCGGTCATCGATGCGGGTGCGGTCGAGTCGGCGTTCTACGGCTGGACGCCTTCGACCTCGATGCACCTGAAGCAGGAGTCGTCCTCGATCGAGACGGCCCAGAACCGCGATCGCGTGCCGCCGGAGCTCCCCGACAGTTACCGCTGACGCGCGCGGGCGCGCACCGGGGGACGAACCCGGCCCCGCCCGTGACGAATGTCATGCCCGTACTGTGGCGGGGGTGAGCGCTCCCGCACCTGTCCGTGGCCCCGCGGCCACGTACGCCCGCGACGTCCGCGTCACCTGGTGGTACACGGCCGCGTCGGTGATGTTCCTGCACGTCTTCGCGGTCTTCCTCTGGGCGTTCGTCGTGGTGATGCGGGGGACGCCGCTCGACGTCGTCCTCGCCCTGGTCGGGGCGGCAGGCTCCGTGGCATCCGGAGTCCTCCTTCTCATCCACTACCGGCGCGAGCCGTTCGACGACGCAGACGACTCCGCAAGGCGGCTGGTCTGGACGCTCGTGCTTCTGGGGATCGCGTCGGCGGTGCTGCTCGGAGTCGGGGCCGGGTCGCTGCTCGTCGCCGTAGCTCTCGTCGCGCAGGCGCTGTGCACGGTGAGGTGGCGGGGCGGCATCCGGGGGCGACTCGTCGCTCTCATGCTCGTCGTGGTGGTCGCTTCGTGGGTGATCGAGGCGACGCGCCTCAATCCCGACGGCTACGTCTCGCTGACTTTCGCGCTGCCGCTGTTCGTCACGATGCTCGCGCCTCTCACGGCGACCTCGCTCTGGTGGTGGGACATCGTGCGCGAGCTCGACCGCGCCCGCCGCGCCGAGGGGCGCCTTGCCGCAGCTCAAGAGCGCTTACGTCTCGCTGGCGACCTCCACGACCTGCAGGGCCACCACCTGCAGGTCATCGCGCTGCAACTCGAACTCGCCGAGAAGATGATGGGGCGGGATCCGGATGCCGCTGCCGAGCAGGTCCGCGCGGCTCGCGTGAGCGTCGACGAGGCGCGGCGCGGCACGCGCGATCTGGCCTCGCGATTCCGCGGCGTGCCCCTGCCCGACGAACTCGCCAACGCCGCCGATCTGCTGCGCGCCGCGGGCCTGACCGTCGACCTGCTGGTGGACACCGAGGCCGGACGCGCGCCGGCCGACGTGCTCGGGCCGGTGGTCCGCGAGACCACGACGAATGTGCTGAAGCACGGCGGCGGGGTGTCGGCATCCCTCTCCCTTTCCCGTCACGAGGGATCGTGGGTGCTGGTCGTCGAGAACGACTCGCGGGGTGCCGCGTCTCCGGTCGGCGATGGGGCGGGACTGTCGGGGATCGCCGAGCGCGTGCGCCCGGTGGGAGGGACGATGGATGCCACCCGCCTCGGCGACCGATTCCGCATCACCGTTCGCGTGCCCGAGGAGGTGACGGCATGATCCGCGTACTCATCGCCGACGACGAAGACATGATCCGTACCGCGCTCGCAGCTCTCTTGCGGTTGGAGGACGACCTCGAGGTCGTCGCCGAATGCCGCGACGGCGAGAGCGCCGTGACCGAGGCGCAGCGGCTGAGGCCGGACGTCTGCCTGCTCGACCTCGAGATGCCCGGGCTCGACGGCGTCGACACGGCCGCGAAGATCCTGCGGAGCGTGCCCTCGCGCTGCGTGATCGTCACGCGGCACGCGCGCCCGGGGGTGCTCCGACGGGCTCTGGGCGCGGGAGTCAGCGGCTTCTTGCCGAAGTCGCGGCCGGCGGATGACGTGGCGGCGGTGATCCGCGAGGTCGCGGCGGGGCGCCGGTACGTCGACCCCGAGGTCGCGGCCGACGCGCTGAGCGACGAGCGGAGTCCGCTCACCGACCGGGAGCTCGACGTGCTGCGCGCGGGAGCGCGAGGGCAGACGGTGGC
>JAKOMY010000143.1 GCA_022702225.1 Microbacteriaceae bacterium
ATCCGAGGGCGAGATGTCCGAGCTCTTCCATCGGCGTGACGGTGGCGAACCACGGCGCGAAGCCGGGCGCCTTCACCAGGGCGAAGAAACGCTCGCGTGAGGCGACGTCCATCGTGCTCGCCACATCCGCGAACGCTTCTGCGGCGCCGCGATTGCGTCGTTCGATAGTGGGGGAGGATGCCGTCAGCACGGCAGCCGCCACCTGGTCGATGTGACGCATCGCGATATCGGCGTCGCCATAACGGGCGAAGATGACCTCGCCCTGCTCGGTGAGCTTGAACCGGCCGTCGACGGAGTGCGGGGGTTGCGCGAGGATGGCGGAGTTCGCCGGTCCGCCGCCACGGCCGAGAGCACCACCGCGACCGTGGAAGAGCGTCAATTCGATGCCCTCCGCCTCAGCCCACGTGGAGATCTCGGCCTGCGCCTCGTACAGAGCGAGGTTGGCTGCGACGGGGCCGACGTCCTTCGAGGAGTCGGAGTACCCCAGCATGACCTCGAGGCGTCTGCCGGTGGCATCCAGTCGGCTGACGAACGAGGGGTGCGAAACGATCTCGGCGAGGATGCCGGGGGCGGCCTGCAGGTCGGCGAACGTCTCGAACAGCGGGATCACGTCGAGAACGGGGAGGGCTTCGCCGGGGCCCACCGCGTAGGTGGCCAGCTCGTGCACATTCGCCAGGTCTTCGGCCGACTGGGTGAACGAGACGATGTAGCGACCGGCGGCACGGGGGCCGAATCGCTCCTGGACGTATGCGATCGAGCGGAAGACCTCGAGCACCTCGTCGGTCTGCTCGCTCCGCGCGCCGCCGGATCGGAGTTCCTGGAGCACCTTACGGTGCACGGCGGAGTGTTGGCGCACCTCGAGTTCGGTGAGGTGGAAGCCGTACGTCTCGACCTGCCAGACGAGACGCTGGAGGGACCCGTACGCCTGACGGGCGGCGCCAGCGGCGACCAACGAGTCCTGCACCAGGCGCAGGTCCGTGAGCAGGTGCTCGGGGTCGCGGTAGGCCAGGTCGGCGTTGCGCGTGCGCGTCGCGGCGATCTTGCGCGCGAGCAGCAGCAGGATGCGGCGGTGCGGCTCGTCGGGCGAGCGCTCGGCGATCTCGGCCGCGGCGTCCTCGTCGGCGGCGCGTAGACGGTGCCAGAGAGCGATCAGAGCATCGCTGGGCGGGGTGCTCTCGGCATCCAGCGTCAGACCTCGGCCCACGCGCTGAGTGGTGCGTTCGAGGCCGAGCAGGACGTGCTCGCTCGCGATCGCCGCGGCTTTGCGGGTGACGGATGCCGTGACGAAGGGGTTGCCGTCGCGGTCGCCGCCGACCCAGGAGCCGACGCGCACGAACGGCTTCACGATCGGGGCGCGGGATCCGGCGTTCTCGCCCTGCAGGATGTCGTCGATCCGGCGGTACACACGGGGCACGGCGGTGTACAGCGTCTCGTCGAAGACCGACATGACCGAGCGGACCTCGTCGACGGGCGAGGGCTTCTCGCGCCGCAGAGGAGCGGTGCGCCACAGCGTGTCGATCTCTTCGAGCATCCGGCGTTCCGTGCGACGGCTCTCGGTTCCTCCCTCGGAGGCGTCGTCGTGCTCCGAGAGCAGCTCCGAGAGGCGCCGGATGCTGGTCGAGATGGCGCGACGGCGGGCCTCGGTGGGGTGGGCGGTGAAGACCGGGTGGAAGCGGAGGGCCTGGAGCCGCGCGAGCGCGGTCTCTTCGCCCACCTCGGTCGCGAGACGCTCGAAGGCGCTCGCGATCGTGTCGGGAACTCCGCTGCGCGACGGTTGATCGCCGCGCTCTCTCAACACGCGTACGCGCTGGTGCTCTTCGACGAGGTTGACGAGGTGGAAGTAGGCGGTGAACGCCCGCGCCACTTCGTCGGCTCGCTCGATCGAGAAGCCGTCGGCGATGGCGGCGGCGCGTTCAAACGCCTCGGGCGTCTCGTCGGTGTAGGCCTGGATCGTCGCCGAGCGCAGACGCTCGACGTCGTCGTATAGTCCGGGGGAGCCGCTCTCCTGAAGGACGCGGCCGAGGAGCGATCCGAGCAGGCGCACGTCGGCGCGCATCTGCTCGGGGAGCTCCTGGCCCGCTTCGAAGCGGCCCACGAGGTCGATGGCCTCGGTCGGGGTCAGTTCACGCACACGCCCCAGATTATCGGCGTCGAGCGTGCACCGATTCACGTGTAACGGCATGCGTCGGTTTCGCGCGCCGAACTCCGGAGTTTCTCCGGTCGCGAGGCGTCAAGACCGCAGCAATCGAGGCGACGGGGGCGTGGCATCCGGAAATCTCCGGCTTCAACGACGCACCGAGGGGCGTTACGGGGAGGAAGCGCGTCCGGGCGACGGGTCGCGCATCGACGGCCGGGGGCGTTCACTCGGCGAGAAGCCGGCGGAGCAGATGACCGCATGGCAGATGCCGGGGGGCCCGTGAGCGTCCTCCCGGGGGATACTCGTGGCGAGCGGTGCCGTCCGGCCCGCGGAGGGAGGAACCGTGAGTGACGACGCCCTGCGGGAGGCAGCCGAGACCATGCGCGCGGTGCGCGAACGCTGCGCCTGGACCCAGACGATCGACCACCGCGACCTCGTGCCGTACCTGGTCGAGGAGAGCGCGGAGGTCATCGACG
>JAKOMY010000146.1 GCA_022702225.1 Microbacteriaceae bacterium
CTTCGCGGACGGCACGCAGGGCCTCGCCCAGAACCTCGACGAGGACGAGATCGGCGCGATCGTGCTCGGCGAGTTCGCCGGCGTCGAGGAAGGCCAGGAAGTCACCCGAACCGGCGAGGTCCTCTCCGCCCCGGTCGGCGACGCCTTCCTCGGTCGTGTCGTCGACCCGCTCGGCGCCCCGATCGACGGTCTCGGCGAGATCGCAGCCGAGGGTCGTCGTGCCCTCGAGCTCCAGGCCCCCGGCGTCATGCAGCGCAAGTCGGTGCACGAGCCCATGCAGACCGGCATCAAGGCCATCGACGCCATGATCCCGGTCGGCCGCGGCCAGCGTCAGCTGATCATCGGCGACCGCCAGACCGGCAAGACGGCGATCGCGATCGACACGATCATCAACCAGAAGGCCAACTGGGACTCGGGCGACGTGAACAAGCAGGTCCGCTGCATCTACGTCGCCATCGGTCAGAAGGGCTCGACGATCGCGTCCGTGAAGGGCGCCCTCGAGGAGTCCGGCGCCATGGAGTACACGACGATCGTCGCCGCTCCGGCGTCCGACCCCGCGGGCTTCAAGTACCTCGCGCCCTACACCGGCTCGGCCATCGGCCAGCACTGGATGTACGGCGGCAAGCACGTGCTGATCATCTTCGACGACCTGTCGAAGCAGGCCGAGGCCTACCGTGCCGTTTCGCTGCTGCTCCGCCGCCCGCCGGGCCGCGAGGCATACCCCGGCGACGTCTTCTACCTGCACTCGCGTCTGCTCGAGCGCTGCGCGAAGCTCTCCGACGAGCTCGGTGCCGGTTCGATGACGGGTCTGCCCATCATCGAGACGAAGGCGAACGACGTCTCGGCGTACATCCCGACCAACGTGATCTCCATCACCGACGGCCAGATCTTCCTGCAGTCCGACCTCTTCAACGCCAACCAGCGTCCCGCTGTCGACGTGGGTATCTCGGTCTCGCGAGTGGGCGGTGACGCTCAGGTCAAGTCGATCAAGAAGGTGTCGGGAACCCTGAAGCTCGAGCTCGCGCAGTACCGCTCGCTCGAGGCCTTCGCGATGTTCGCCAGCGACCTCGACGCGGCTTCGCGTCGTCAGCTCGCCCGCGGTGCGCGTCTGACCGAGCTGCTCAAGCAGCCGCAGTACTCGCCGTACCCCGTCGAGGAGCAGGTCGTCTCGATCTGGGCCGGAACGAACGGCAAGCTCGACACCGTCGAGGTGTCCGACGTCCTGCGCTTCGAGCGCGAGCTGCTGGACTACCTCCGCCGCAACTCGACCGTGCTCGACACCCTGCGCGAGACCAACGTGCTCGGTGACGACACGCTCGCGGAGCTCGAGCAGAAGATCGACGCATTCGCGAAGGAATTCCAGCCCGGCAAGGACCAGGGCGTCGTCGGCGCCGAGAAGGTCGACGCTGCCGAGGCGGAAGACGTCAACCAGGAGCGGATCGTCAAGGGCCGTCGCTGATAGCGACGACACGAGAACGGAATCATGGGCGCACAACTGCGGGTCTACAAGCAGAAGATCTCTTCTGCTCAGACGACCAAGAAGATCACGAAGGCGATGGAGCTCATCGCGGCTTCGCGCATCCAGAAGGCGATGGCGCGTGTGCGCGCGGCATCGCCCTTCGCGCGGGCCGTCACGAGCGCCGTCTCCGCGGTGGCCACGCACTCCTCCGTCGACCACCCGCTGACGACCGAGCGCGAGAACATCCGCCGTTCGGCCCTGGTCGTGTTCACCTCCGACCGAGGCCTGGCGGGAGCGTTCAACTCGCAGATCCTCCGCGAGGCTCTCGAGCTGGCCGAGCTCCTGCGTTCGCAGGGCAAGGACGTGGTGTTCTACCTGGTGGGTCGCAAGGCCGTCGGCTACTTCCAGTTCCGCCGCATGGCGAGCGCCGCGCAGTGGGTCGGTGACACCGACACCCCGCAGTTCTCCACCGCGGAGGAGATCTCGGATGCCGTTCTCCAGGCGTATCGCGCTGGTGGCGACAACGAGGGCGTCGACGAGATCCACCTCGTCTACAACCGCTTCGTCAGCATGATGACGCAGTCGCCCGAGTCGGTGCGCCTGCTTCCGCTCGAGGTGCTCGAGGCCGACGAGGCCCCGGGTCAGGCCGAGATCTACCCGCTCTACGAGTTCGAGCCGGACGCCGAGACCGTGCTCGATGCGCTTCTGCCGGTCTACGTCCAGAGCCGAATCTTCAACGCCCTCCTCCAGTCGTCGGCCGCCAAGCACGCCGCGACGCAGAAGGCCATGAAGTCGGCCAGCGACAACGCCGACAAGCTCATCACCGACTACACCCGCCTGCGCAACAACGCGCGTCAGGCGGAGATCACGCAGCAGATCGCCGAGATCGTCGGCGGCGCCGATGCTCTGGCATCCGGCAAGTAAGTTCCCAAGGAGAGAAGAAGCCATGAGCCTCACCGCCGAGAAGACCGACGCGGCCGTCGTCGGACGCGTCGCGCGCGTCACCGGCCCGGTCGTCGACATCGAGTTCCCGCATGACGCGATCCCCGAGATCTACAACGCGCTGAAGACCACGATCACCATCGGTGACCAGTCGACCGAGATCACCCTCGAGGTCGCTCAGCACCTCGGTGACGACCTCGTGCGCGCCATCGCCCTCAAGCCCACCGACGGCATCGTCCGCGGTCAGGAAGTGCGTGACACCCGCGGCCCCATCTCGGTGCCCGTCGGAGACGTCACCAAGGGCAAGGTCTTCGATGTCACCGGTGAGGTGCTCAACGCCGCTCCCGGTGAGCAGGTCGAGATCACCGAGCGTTGGGGCATCCACCGCAAGGCGCCCAGCTTCGACCAGCTCGAGTCCAAGACCGAGATGTTCGAGACCGGCATCAAGTCGATCGACCTCCTCACCCCGTACGTGCAGGGTGGAAAGATCGGCCTCTTCGGTGGCGCCGGCGTCGGCAAGACCGTCCTGATCCAGGAGATGATCCAGCGCGTCGCGCAGGACCACGGTGGTGTCTCGGTGTTCGCCGGTGTCGGTGAGCGTACCCGTGAGGGCAACGACCTCATCGGCGAGATGGAAGAGGCCGGTGTCTTCGACAAGACCGCCCTCGTGTTCGGTCAGATGGACGAGCCGCCGGGAACGCGTCTGCGTGTCGCGCTGTCGGCCCTGACGATGGCTGAGTACTTCCGTGACGTCCAGAAGCAGGACGTGCTGTTGTTCATCGACAACATCTTCCGCTTCACGCAGGCCGGTTCCGAGGTCTCGACGCTGCTCGGCCGCATGCCCTCGGCAGTGGGTTACCAGCCGAACCTCGCCGACGAGATGGGCGTGCTCCAGGAGCGCATCACCTCCACGCGCGGCCACTCGATCACCTCGCTGCAGGCGATCTACGTCCCCGCCGACGACTACACCGACCCGGCTCCGGCGACCACCTTCGCTCACCTCGACGCGACCACCGAGCTGTCGCGTGAGATCGCGTCGAAGGGTCTCTACCCGGCCATCGACCCGCTCACCTCCACGAGCCGCATCCTCGACCCGCGCTACATCGGTGCCGACCACTACCGCGTGGCCACCTCGGTGAAGCAGATCCTCCAGAAGAACAAGGAACTGCAGGAGATCATCGCCATCCTCGGTGTCGACGAGCTCTCGGAAGAGGACAAGATCGTCGTGTCGCGTGCGCGTCGTATCCAGCAGTTCCTCTCGCAGAACACCTACATGGCCAAGAAGTTCACCGGTGTCGAGGGCTCCACGGTCCCGATCAAGGAGACCATCGAGTCGTTCGACGCGATCGTCAAGGGTGAGTTCGACCACGTTGCCGAGCAGGCGTTCTTCAACGTCGGTGGCATCTCCGACGTCGAGGCCAAGTGGGCGCAGATCCAGAAGGAGAACGGCTGACATGTCGTTGCGCGTGAGCCTGGTGTCGGCCGACGCCGAGGTGTGGACGGGGGAGGCCTCGCTCGTCGTGGCCAAGACCGTCGAGGGTGAGATCGGTTTCATGCAGGGTCATGAGCCGGTTCTCGCGATCCTCGCCCAGGGCGAGGTGCGCATCACCCGCACCGACGGCTCGAAGATCCTCGCCAACGCCGAGGACGGCTTCCTGTCGATGGCGAACGACGAACTCACGATCGTCGCCGGAAACGCGGCACTCGTCTCCTGACACCGTCTCTTTCCCTCGACGCGCGTCGCCCGATTCCGGGCGGCGCGCGTCGTCTGTCTGCGGAGAACCCATGCTCGTCCTTCTGCCCCCGTCCGAGACCAAGCGACCGGGCGGCGACGGCCTCCCTCTCGATCTCGCGGGGCTGCCCCTGCCCTCGTTGAGTGGTGCGCGCAAGACCGTCGTCGATGCGCTGGTCGCTCTCTCCTCCGATGAGGAACAAGCCGCGCGGGTACTCAAGATCAGCGCGAAGCGTCGGCACGAGATCGGCGACAACGCGGCCCTGCGTACCGCGCCGACCATGCCGGCGATCGACCGCTACACCGGCGTCCTCTTCGATGCCCTGGATGCCGCCGGCCTCGACGCCGCGGGGCGTGCCTGGCTCGGTGACCACGTGATGATCCAGTCCGCGCCGTTCGGACCGGTCGGAGCTCTCGATCACATCCCGGCCTATCGTCTCGCCGCGGGCACGTCGCTGCCGGGCATTCCGGCGCTGCGACGCATCTGGGCAGACGCCGTGAGCCAGGCGTGGGCAGAGCTTCGGCCGGACTTCGTCCTCGACCTGCGCTCGGAGGCGTACGCCGCGCTCGGTCCCCTTCCCGCCGGGGTGGCGGCGGTGTACGTCCGCGTGATGAGCGAGGACTCCGGCGGCGAGGCGCGCGCCCTCAACCACTTCAACAAACACGCGAAGGGGGAGCTGGTCCGGGCGCTGGCCGTGCAACGAGCGCGGATCGAGACCATCGACGACCTTCATGAATGGGCGGAGGGCGCGGGGTGGACGCTCCGCGCCGGAGCACCCGGCGAGGTGGCGCTGATTGTATAACTCTCGCGCACCCCTGTCAGGAAAGTCTCAGGATCGCTAGCATGTGAGACGCGGGGGGCGCATGGATGCTTCCCGCGCACTCGCTTGGAAAGGAACTCGCATGAGTGACTCCTACTACTACGACGACGGGAGCGGTGCCGCCGCTCTCGCAGCAGTCTTGCTCGTCCTGATCCCGATCCTCTTCATCCTCGCTGTCGCGGCATACGTGATCTCGTCGTTCCTCTACATGAAGATCTTCGAGAAGGCCGGTGTGCAGGGCAAGTGGCGCGCCTGGGTGCCCGTATACAACGGCCTCATCGCCGCCAAGCTCGGCGATGTCTCGCCGTGGGTGGTCCTGATCGTCGCGGTCGCCTCGAGCGTGCTCTCGAACATCCCGGTCATCGGCCCGATCTTCAGCCTCGCGATCCTTGCGGTCGCGGTCATGTACTCGTACCGCATCGGCCTCAAGCTCGGTAAGGACTGGCCGCTGCTCCTGCTGTGGTTGATCCCCGGCATCGGCGCGCTCATCTGGCTCGCGATCATCGCGTTCAGCAACAACCGATGGAACCCCGCGATCGCTCCCGCGCCGTGGGCCAACTCCTTCCTCGCCGACAAGACGGTGTGGAACGGCATCCCCGTTCAGCCGAGTCAGCCCGTCGCCGGCAACGGTGGCGGATACGCCGGCCCCGGCTACGGAGCGCCCCCGGCGCAGCAGCCGTACAACCCGCCGGCCACGGGTACGACCCCGCCGCCTCCGGCTCCGCCGGCAGGCCCCCAGGTCTGACGTCATCGAAGGGCTCCTCGTCACGACGGGGAGCCCTTCGTCGTACGCGGCGATAGCGTGGAGGGATGACGTCCCCCGTTCTTCTCCTCCGCGGCGTAGGCCGTTCCGGACTCCGCGTATCCGCGGTAGGCCTCGGCTGCAACAACTTCGGGCGCGCCGGCACGGCGACCGAGACGATCGAGGGCACGCGGGCGGTGCTCGACGCCGCCATCGGGGCGGGGGTGACCTTCCTCGACACCGCCGACATGTACGGACGCGAGTTCGGTCTGTCCGAGAGCCTGCTGGGCGAGGCTCTCGAGGGACGACGCGACCAGGTCGTCCTCGCGACGAAGTTCGGGCACTCCGACTTCGCGCCGGCGATCTCGGGAGGGGCGAAGGGGTCCCGCACGCATGTGCGCCGCGCCGTCGAAGCCTCGCTGCGTCGCCTGCGGACGGACTGGATCGATCTCTACCAGCTGCACACGCCCGATCCGTCGACCCCGATCGATGAGACGCTCGACGCTCTGAGCGACCTGGTTCGCGAGGGCAAGGTCCGTTACGTCGGCCACTCGAACTTCGCGGGGTGGCAGATCGCCGAGGCCGACCACGCGGCGAGGGGGGTGCGTTTCGTCTCGACCCAGAATCAGTACAGCCTGCTCGCGCGCGCCGCAGAGCGTGAGGTCATTCCCGCGGCTGAGCGCTACGGCCTGGGGCTCCTGCCCTTCTTCCCCCTGCACAACGGACTGCTCACCGGCAAGTTCACGCGTGACGGCGGGCCGGAGGACAGTCGCATCATGCGCCAGAGACCGCACCTGTGGAGTGAGGCGCCGTGGGACGCGCTCGAGCGCTACCAGGCGTTCTGCGACGCGCGCGGCATCAGCATGCTCGAGGCGACCTTCGCCTGGTTCCTGTCCAAGCCCGTCGTCTCGAGCGTGATCGCCGGAGCGACGAGTCCCGAGCAGGTCCGAGCGAACGCCGCCGCGGCTACCGCGTGGACGCCGAGTGGGGAGGACCTCGTCGAGCTCGACGGCATCCTGCCCCTCCCCGCGGATCCTGCCGCGGGGTGATCGACACGGAGGTCAGGCGCACGTGCGGCGCGTCCGCGGATCGGGGGCGAGCGTCGACTAAGATGACAGGGCCGTGCGGTTCCGCCGGCGCAGTCGGCCAACCGGAGGATCGTTCGTGCCCGAGGTGACCACCCAC
Organism: Microbacteriaceae bacterium; assembly: GCA_022702225.1. Classification (GTDB taxonomy): domain Bacteria; phylum Actinomycetota; class Actinomycetes; order Actinomycetales; family Microbacteriaceae; genus Microbacterium. The sequence continues at coordinate 6,882 of JAKOMY010000146.1, forward strand.
ACGCGCACCGTCTCGCTCGGCGAAACCGTCCTCGAGCTGTCGTGGGCAGCGAGCACCGAGGTCGGACGTCGCCGCGAGGTCAATCAAGATGCGGTCTTGGCCGACTACCCGCTGTTCGTGGTGGCCGACGGTATGGGCGGACACCTGGGCGGAGAGATCGCCAGCGCGAGCACCGTCGAACGCCTCCGCGCCGTCGTCGCGACCGGCCCCGTCTCGACCAAGAACATCGAGAAGGCCCTGTCCCGCGCGGTCAAAGACATCGTGGCCCACCCGGAGACGACCGACGAGGGCACCGGCACCACGCTCACGGGCGTATACCTCGAGACCCAGACGGACGAACCCCACTGGGTGACCCTGAACATCGGCGACTCGCGCGTGTATCTTCTGCGCGACGGCGAGATCGTCCAGGTGACGACCGATCACTCGGTGGTCCAAGAGCTCATCGCGGCGGGACGCCTCAGTCCCGAAGAGGCGGAGAACCACCCCTACGGCAACGTCATCACGCGGGCGGTCGGCCCGAGCGACAGCGTCAAGCCCGACTATCTTCGCCTCGACGTGCTCGACGGTGACCGCTTCGTCATCTGCTCCGACGGTTTGACCAAGGAGCTCACCGACTTCGGCATCCGTCATTTCCTCGAGGCGAACGCCGACCCGGCCGCAGCCGTCGACGCGATGATGGGGGCCGCGCTCGAGAACGGTGGGCGCGACAACATCTCGATCGTCGTGCTCGACGTCATCCGTCGCCCCGCATAAATTCATCTTGACCGCGGAGACCCGCGGATTCTACGTTCGGCATATGACCTCCGCACCCGAACGGACGGCCGGCAAAGGCCTGGCCGCCGGCACCCTCGGTCTCTGGGGCTCGACCGTGATCGGTCTGGCATCCACCGCTCCGGTGTATTCCCTCGTCGCCACCCTCGGATTCGTCGTGCTCGCGGTGGGGGCTTCGGCACCGATCGCTTTCGTCCTCGCGTTCATCCCGATGCTGTTCATCGCCTTCGCCTATCGCGAGCTCAACAACGACGTGCCCGATTGCGGGACCACGTTCACCTGGAGCACGAAGGCCTTCGGTCCGTGGGCCGGGTGGATGGGCGGCTGGGGCGTCGCGGTCGCCGGGATCGTCGTGCTCGCCAATCTCTCGCAGATCGCGGGTGTCTACCTCTGGTCCCTCGTCGGCGACGGCTCTCTCGCCCAGAACGTGCCGCTCGTCACCGCCACCGGCGTCGCGTTCATCGCGGCGATGACCTTCATCAGCTACCGCGGTGTCGAGATCGGCGAGCGGATCCAGAACATCCTGCTCGCGGTGCAGTACGTCGTGCTCGCGCTGTTCGTGGTGCTGGCGCTGTGGAAATTCTTCGACGGCACCGCGCCGAACCCCACGCCTTTCGACCTCGCATGGTTCAACCCGTTCGGTTTCACGGACTGGAGCGGGTTCACCGAGGCGGTTCTGCTCGCCCTCTTCATCTACTGGGGCTGGGACACCTGCCTGGCGCTCAACGAAGAGACCAAGGACCCCCAGCGCATCCCCGGGCGCGCGGCATTGCTCACGACCGTCATCCTGCTCGGCACGTACGTCACGGTCACCGTCGCGGCGATGATGTACGCCGGGGTCGGAGAAGACGGGGCGGGCCTGGCCAACCCCGCGAACGCCGACGACGTGTTCCTCGCCCTCAAGGACGATCTGTTCGGTCCGTTCGGATGGGTCCTCGTCGTCGCCGTGCTCATCTCGGCGGTGTCGTCCACGCAGACCACCATCCTCCCCACGGCGCGCGGAACGCTCGCCATGGCCGCGTACAAGGCACTGCCGCATCGTTTCCAGACGGTGCACCCCCGCTACCGCACACCGTCGTTCTCGACCCTCGT
>JAKOMY010000147.1 GCA_022702225.1 Microbacteriaceae bacterium
ACGAGGGTCCGCGGCTCCCAGACCTCGTGCGCCGCCTCGCTCGCGACGAGGGTCCGGGTGGGAAGACCGCCCAGACGCGAGAAGACCTGCGCGACGGCCCGCCCCGCGTGCAGCGAGGTCCCGCAACCGAGGACGGTGACGCGGTCGATCTCGTCGAGCGGGGCCAGGCCCATCCCGCGCCAGAGCAACCCGTCGGCGATACCCGGGGTAAGCACCTCCAGCACCCGGCGAGCCACAGCGGGCTGCTCGTCTATCTCGTTGCCCATGTGGTCGCGGTGGCGCCCCTTGCTGGCGAGATGGGCCGTCTGAGGCACCGGCCACAGCCCCCGCGGACGGCAGCTGCCGCCGGAACGGTGCCAGCGCATCCCCTCGGCATCGACCTCGACGACGTCGTCGTCCTCCAGCACGCGGAACGCCTCCACCACGGGTGTGATCGCGCCGACGTCGCTCGCGAAGTACACCCCCTCCTCACCCTCGGCGAAGATGAGGGGAGAGCCGTGCGCGGTGCCCGCGAGGGCTCCCGTGCGCGCGTCGAGGGCGACGACAGCCCAGGACCCCTCGAGGTGCCGGGCCGCGTCGGCGAGGGCGTCACCGAGACCGACCCCCGGGCGCAGGGCCTGCTCGACGAGGTGCACGATCACCTCGGTATCCACGTCGGTGGCGAAGCGGTGTCCGCCGGCGACGAGATGCGCGCGCAGCAGATCGGCGTTGTCGATGATCCCGTTGTGCACCACGAAGAGCCGGCCGCTGCAGTCCTCGATCGGATGGGCATTGCGTCGGCTCACCTCGCCGTGCGTGGCCCAGCGCGTGTGGCCGATCGCCGCGGTCGTGGCATCCGTCCCCGACTCATCCGAATGCACCGCGTCGGTCAGGGAGGCCACGCCGTCGAGCGTGCGCACGTGCAGCGTCGTGCCATCGAGGTGCCGGGCGGCGATGCCCGCGGAATCGTAGCCCCGATACTCCAGGCGTTCGAGGGCGCTTCGCGCGCGCGATGCGGCTGAGGATGGTCCGCGGTAGGCGGTGATCCCGCACATCAGAGAACCCCCCGAAAGGAGCCGGCACCGGCCAACGGCATGGCATCCGAACCGAGTCGTTCGCGCGAGAGCAGATCGGCGGCGACGCGCATGATGGTCGAGGTCAGCGAGGTGTGCGGCTCGTAGCCCACGAGGTCGTGCGCTTTGGTGTTGTCGGGCACACGGCGGCGCATGTCCTCGAACCCCGGCGCATACGCCTGCTCGTAGGGAACCAGCTGGATCGTGCTGCGACTGTCCAGGGTGCGGATGATCTCCTCCGCCAGCGCCGAGATCGAGATCTCGCGAGCGCCGCCGAGGTTGTAGGCCTGGCCGCGGGCGCGCGGATCTCTCTCGATGGCGACCATCGCGGGAACCACGTCTTCGACCGCCGAGAAGCAGCGCGTCTGCTGCCCGTCGCCGAAGACGGTGAGCGGCTGGCCGCGCAGGGCTTGGCCCACGAGATTCGGCAGCACCATGCCGTAGCGTCCGGTCTGGCGGGGGCCGACGGTATTGAACAGGCGCACGATCGAGACGTCCAGGCCCTCCTGGTCGCAGTACGCTTTCGCGAACGCCTCGTCGATCCCCTTCGCCCCGGCGTACGTCCAGCGTGAGAGCAGCGGGTCGCCGAGCACGCGATCGGAGTCCTCGCGTAGGCGGTCGGCGGTGTTCTTGCCGTACACCTCGCTCGTCGACACCATCAGCACCGAGGCCTGCTGCTCGATGGCGGCGGTCAGCACGTTCTCGGTGCCGTGGATGTTGATGCGCAGTCCCCGCAGCGGCTGCTCGACGATGAGCTTGACCCCCACCGCCGCGGCCAGGTGGAACACGCGGTCGCAGCCCCGCATCGCCGAGCCCACCGTCTTGGTGTTGAGGATCGAGCCGTGGATCATCTCGAGGCGCGGGTTGTCGGCGACGCCCGCGAGATTGCGGGCTGAGCCGGTGGAGAGATCGTCGAGGACGACGACCTCGTCGCCGAGAGCGAGCAGATGCTCGACGAGGTGGCTCCCGATGAAGCCGGCGCCGCCGGTGACCAGCGTGCGCGTGTGCGAGTGCGCGGAGCCCGGATAGACCGGCACGCCGCTCACAGGAGCACCCGCCCCGCGATGTCGGCGCTGCGGTAGGTGCCGTCGACGACCACGGCTTCGCCGTCGAGCCAGCCGAGGTCGCTGTCATGGTGGCGCGTGTGCACGAGCACGACGTCGGGATGGAAGTCCGCGGGGTCGGCGAGCGAGTCGCGTTCCCGCCCCGAGTCGAGGTGGATGTGCGGTGCGTGCGTGTCGACGTACTGCACTTCTGCGCCGGCGTCGATGAGGTGGTCGATGATCTCCAGGGCGGGAGACTCGCGGAGATCGGCGACGTCGGGCTTGTAGGTGACGCCGACGATGAGGATGCGGGCGCCGAGGGTGCCCTTGCCCGCGCGACCCAGGACGTCGCGGATGCGGTCGACGACCCGGAGGGGGCGGGCGGCGATGCGGGTCATCGCCTCGGTGATCACGCCGGCGTCGACGTGGAGGGCCTTGAGCTGCCACAGCAGGTAGTGCGGGTCGCACGGGATGCAGTGGCCCCCGACCCCCGGGCCCGGGTAGAACGCCATGAATCCGTAGGGCTTGGTGCTCGCGGCCTCGATGACCTCGGTGATACGCACGTCGAGAGCACCGCAGATGTCGGCGAATTCGTTGGCCAGGGCGATGTTGACGGCGCGAAAGGTGTTCTCGAGCAGTTTCGTCATCTCGGCGGTGGCCAGGCTCGACACCCGGTGCACCCGCGCGGCGTAACGGGCGAGGAGCCGAGCGCCCTCCTCTTCGCATTGCGGGGTGGCTCCACCGACGACGCGGGGGACGATCTCTTGGGCGAACCCGATGTTGCCGGGGTCGATGCGCTCGGCGCTGAAGGTCACGAACACGTCGCGGCCGACCTGCATCCCACGCTCCCGAAGCGGCATCTCGACCAGATCGTGCGTGCACCCGACGTAGGTGGTCGAGGTGAGCATGACGAGCTGCCCGGGCCGGACGGCGGCGACGACGGTGGCGCACGCCGCCCGGAGCGCGGTGAGATCCGGCACCTGCTGATGATCCACGGGCGTCGGCACGCACACGACGATCGCGGCGGCGCGACTGAGCTCCGAGGGGTCGCTGGTGAGCCGGAATCCGGCGGGTGCGCGCAGGGCCGTCTCGAGACGTTCCCGATCGGATCCGATCAGGTCGGCGCCTCGAGCGGCGATGGTGCGCAGGCGCCGGGTGGAGACATCGAGGGCGATCACTCGGGAGCCGCTGGCGTGGTAGGCGAGCGCCGTCGGGAGCCCCACGTATCCCAGCCCCACGATGGCGACGTCGAAGTCGAACGTCCGCGTCGGGGCGGGAGCAGAGGGCGGCGGCGTGGTGACCACGTCGGCCCGGATGTCGAGAGTGGACATGTTCATCCTCCAAGGCAGGGTCCGAGGGGACGGCTCGGGGGAGATGAGGCGCCCCCTCGGAGGAATTCGGGTGATGGGACGGCGTCCGTCGGGTATCGACGCTGCTCCGGGAATCACACTGGGGCGCGGCTCCGGCGACGGTCAAGATCGCCGGCCGCATCATGCGGGTTGCCGCCGACCGCACCGCGGAGTGCGGGAAACCGCACGTCGCTGTGCGGGCGGTTGCGGTCGTCCTCGGTCTCGGCACGGCGTACCGTCGGCACGAACGCCTCACCCGAAGAGGAGTGCCATGACCCCCGCCGCCGTCGCCATCGTCGCCGTGTGCACGATCGGCGTGTCGACCCTGGTGTGGGGGCTCGCCGCGATCTGCCGCCTGCTGGCCGAGGGTCGGCAGGAGCACGCCCTGCTCTCGCCGTCGATGTACTACCGCCGAGACGAGGTGGCCGTGTTGATCGCGGCGCACAACGAGGAGCTCGTCATCGCCGACGCCGTCGCGGCCGCGTGCCGCCTGGTGCCCGCGCGCAACGTGTTCGTGGTGTCCGACGGTTCGAGCGATGCGACGGTGGAGCGCGCGCGTACCGAGGGGGCGACCGCGTGGGACCTCACGCCCAACCGTGGGAAGGCCTGTGCCATCCGCGCGGGGCTCGAGCGATTCGGCATCCCGTCGCGCTTCCCCCTCCTTCTGCTGCTCGACGCCGACTCCCGGCCCCGGCCGGACTACCTTCGCACGGCTCTGCCGCTGTTCACCGATGACGGTGTGGTCGCCGTGGCCGGGTGCGCCACGACCGCAGCCGACGCACCGACCACCCGCATGGGACGCTTCCTCACGGCCTATCGTGAGCGCACCTACGTCTGCACGCAGTACCTGCACAAGTTCGGTCAGGCCGCCCGCGCCGCGGACGTCGTGGCGATCGTGCCGGGGTTTGCGAGTCTGTACCGCACCGACGTGCTCGACCGTATCGACATCGACGCTCCGGGCCTGTCGATCGAGGACTTCAACATGACGTTCGAGGTGCACGCGAAGCGGCTCGGACGCATCGCCTTCCATCCCGAGTGCGCGATCGCCGAGACGCAGGATCCGGCCGTCTTCCGCGACTACACAGCGCAGGTGCGGCGGTGGAGCCTGGGGTTCTGGCAGACGGTACGTCGCCACGGTGTGCGGCCGGGGCTCTTCTCGGCGACGGTCGGCGTCTTCGCGCTCGAGACCGTGGTGTCCAGCGTCGTGCTGACAGCCATCCTGCCCGTCCTGCTCGTGACAACGGCGGCGCTGGTGACGGCCCCTCTGCTCTCGGGCGAGGCGGGGCAGGTGTCGGCATGGGTGTCGGCCGCGTTCCCGGTGGGGCCCATCGCGCTGGGATTCTTCGTCGTGGATGCCGTGATGACGGCGTTCGCGTGCGCGATCTCGCGCGTGCGTCCCCGTGCGTGGATGCTGCTGTTCCCCCTCATGCGCGTCTGGGACGCGATGCAGTGCTTGCGCGCACTCGGGGCGGCCCTGGGGCGTCCCTCGGACGGCCGGTGGCGCAGCCCCGATCGGCGCGCGATACGGCCCGCCCGGGAATCTGTGGCGTGAGCGGCGCGGGCTTCCCCCTCGTCTGCCGCGGTGGTCGAAGGGGCCGCGTACCCCGTCGCGCGAGCCGCGTTTCCTCGCCTCGCGCGGGGCCGTGAGTGTCCGGCTGCCCTCCCGTCAGCTCGCGGCGTTGTGCAGCGTGGCGATGAGGTGGGCGCGCGAACTGACCCCGAGCTTGCGGTAGATCCCGGTGAGCCGCAGCTCGACGGTGCGGAGGGAGAGGAAGAGGGATGCCGCGATCTCGCGGTTGCGCAGGCCCTTCTCGACCAGAGCGACGACATCGTGCTCTTGGGCGGTGAGGGAGCGACTGCGCGTCTCGGTGCGGGGCACGGGGCGCAGGAGGACGCGTTCGTGGACGGTGACGCAGCGCTCGCGAGCGCGCGCGAGACGGCGGCGCTCGAGCGGCGCATCGTCGGTGCGGTACATCGCCTCGGCCTCGCGGAACGCACCGACGGCGTCGCGATCCGAGGCGCAGATCGCTCGCGACCGCGCGAGGGCCAGCGTCGTCCAGCGGCGCGGGGAACGTCGGGCCGCGCGTTCGAGCCCGTGCAGTTCCTGCTGGGCCTGCGCCCGCCGTCCGCTGAGCCAGAGCGCCTCGATCAGGTCGGCGTCGGCGCGCAGCAGAGCCGGGTCGTCGGCTTCGACCGCGTCCCGCCCGGCTTGCAGCGATACGACGGCGTCGTCATAGCGGCCCTCTGCCAGGGCCGTCTGCCCCTCGATCACGGCGAACCACGGAAGAAGAGTCGGGGTCCCTGCTCTCCGGCACAGTTCGCGTCCCTGCCGCACGAGAGCGCCGGCCTGCGGGTCGAGCGGGTCGAGGGCTGCGGCCGAGGCCAGCACGAGAATCGTCGCGACGTCGACGGTGCGACCGTCGACCCATTCCCGCCGCCACGCGGCGACGGCCTCGTGTGCTCCGAGGGGGTCGCCTCCGCGAACCTCGTTCGTGACGAGCAGGCACAAGAGGTGGTCGCGCCAGATCGGCGCCAAGCGGGGGGTACGCTCGAGCAGCCCTCGGATCCGGCGGCGCACCGCGGCGTATTCCTCGCGCATGACTCCGGCTCTTAACTGAAGCAACTCCAGCTCGATCGGCAGCTCGGCGTCCGCCGACGCCGTGGCGACGCCGGTGTCGATCGTCAGGTCCGAGAGGGTGTCGGTCCCCAGCTCTTCCAGCAATCTCGCCACCAGAGCGGTCTCGGTCGTGGCGACACCGCGCTCGATCGCCGTGGCGATCAGCTCCCGGGCTCGCTCGAGTTCGCCGTGCCAGAGATGCAGGAGGGCGCTTTCGCACAGGACGTGCTCGGCGGTGCGGCCGTCGTCGGCATCGACCGCGACGGCGATGGCGGCCTCGTCGATCATGTGCTCGATCGCCGCCGTGGCGCGAAGCCGAGCGAGAGCCGCCCGAGCGCGAAGATCCGGCTGGGCCGCGTGCCCGGCTCGGTTCAGGTAGTGCCGCCCCTGCACGTCTTGACCGTGCAGCACCAAGGCCTCGCCGAGGTCGATGAGGTGGCGGCAGCGCACCTCGGGAGAGATCTCGCCGGCCAGCGCTCTTTCCGCGAACTCGATCGCCTCGGGGTGATCGCCGCCGCGGGCGAGCTCGACGGCCGCGACGAGCAGTCCCTCGCGGTCCGCCTCGGGCTGGATGAAGCTGGTGTGCCACAGGTAGGTGGCCGGGTGTGCGCTCTCGTGCTCCTGCGCCGCTCGGACATGGAGTCGACGACGTTCTTCCGTCGACAGCGCCGCGTGGTGGCTCAGCCGGCGGGCAGGGTCGGCAATGCGGGCCAGCTCGTCGTGCACCGCGACGAGACCGTCGTCGATGAGCGCCTCGAGGTCGACGCCGCGCTCCTCGGCGACGAGTTCCAACCTGTCATAGCTGAAGACGGGGCCGACCGCCAGCAGATCGAGCAGCGAGGTCACTCGCGGGTCATCGGCGGGACGCCTTTCGCTGCGACGACGTGTGCGGTCGTCTGCCAGGCGCAGGGGGAGGGGAAGGGGCTGGTCGCCGGCGGCCTCTCGAGGCGTCAGCCGCACACGGACGATCGTGCCCGGGTGGCCCGCCGTGAACTCCGCGATCGTGTAGAGGACGGCCGCGGCGGTGCTCGATCCGAGGACCGACCGGGCGAGGTCGACGGACTCGTCGAACGACAGCCGCCGGATCCGCGTATGCGCCATACCCGTGAAGTCGTGGCGGCCGCCGGACTCGCGGGCGGTGGCGAGGACGGTGAGTCCCGTCCCGTGCAGGCGGGCGAACACGAAGGACAGCACGACGATGCTCGCATCGTCCATCTCATCGAGGTCGTCGATGACGAGGACGGCTGGTTCGTCGTGGACGAGATGCAGAGTCCGGTTCAGCTCCTCGGCGAGCAGGTGCTCCGGCCAGTCGCGACCTCGAGCCAGCAGACCGTCGATGGCGGCTCCCCGTGCGCCGCCGAGAGCTGCGGCAGCGGCCGACAGCCCGGAGTACGGCCACATGCGCTCACTCGGGCTCGCCGACACGACGACCGTCTCGTGCCGCTCGGCGATAGCCCACGCGAGGCGCGTCTTGCCGATTCCGGGCTCTCCGAACAACAATCTCGCCGAGCCGATGTGCGCTGCGACGTCTTTATCTGTGACCTGCTTTTCTCGGTCTCGACCGAAAAATGGCATCCGAACGCTCCCTGCTGCGTCGGCCGCTCGTCGCTGATCGACCCTTGCGGATCGAGCCCCGTCGAGTGGTCAAGGATGCCCCCCACGAGAAGAGTAAGACCGCGATGGGTCGAAGACAATGGGCGGGGACCCCGGCAGACTTACGAGTGCGTAACGACCGAGACCGGATGCCGTGTGGCATCCGGTCTCGACAGGCGCGGCGCAGGCGGCAGCGCTCGTTCTCGCGAGTCTCAGTACTCGCGGTCGATGAGCTGCGGCGGAACCTGGTCGGCCGCGACCTCGTCGACGAAGAACGCCGTGCGGCGGCGTCCCTTGGCTCCGGCCGCCGGCACGCTCTGATAGCTGGCGCCGGCGAGGGCGAGGCCCAGAGCAGCGGCCTTGTCGGCACCCGCCACGACCATCCACACGCGCTTGGACGAATTGATCACCGGTCGCGTCAGCGACACACGCTCGCTCGGCGGCTTGGGGGAGTTGCGCACCGGCACGGTGGCTCGATCGACCACCGAGATCTCGGGGCGATCCGGAAACAGCGAGGCGATGTGCGCGTCGGGACCGACACCGAGGAAGCAGATGTCGAACGCGGGCCACGGACCGGTTTCGCTGCGATCGGACGGCGCGAATTGCGCCAGCTCGTCGGCGTAGGCGATGGCCGCCGCATCGAGGTCGAGTCCGTCTTCGCTCGAGGCCACGGTGTGGATGTTCTCGGCCGGGATGTCGAGGTGGTCCAGGAACGCCTCGCGCGCCTGCTTCTCGTTGCGATCGTCGGAGTCGCGCGGAACGAACCGCTCGTCGCCGAACCAGAAGTGCACGAGCGACCAGTCGATCTGACCGATGCGCTCGTCGCGCGCGGCCGTGCGCAGCACCGCTCCGCCCATCGTCCCGCCGGTCAGGCACACGTGCATGCGCTTGCCCTCGGCGACGCGCTTGACGATGCGGTTCACGAAACGCGTGGCGACGTAGGATGCCAGGGTCTCGGCATCCGGCTTGATGATGACCTGTTTGGCCGAGCCGTTGTCGGTCATGACGCGTTCCGCTCGCTCGCTGCGAGCAGAAGGTCGTGCCCCTCGGTGATGACGCGACCGTAGAGCAGGTCGGGGTCGAGGCGGCGGAGCTCCTCGGCGAGGCACTCGCGGAGCGTGCGCCGGGGGAATGCCAGGTCGTGCGTGGGCTGACCCGGCTGGGTCAGCACCGCGACACCGGACTCCGGGCGCTCGAGAAGGGTGTCGCCGCTTGCCCGCGTCAGACGGACCGACTTGATGCCGCTCGACCACTCGTCCGCGGGCAGGTACGCGTAGTCGACGGGGGCTTCGAGCTTCATTCCCAGCCACGCCGCCAGCAGGGCGGTGGAGGGGGAGTCGGCGGCGCCGCGGACCTCGATCGCGGTGACCGGCTCGTAGGGCGGCTGGTCGAGGACCGCGGCCAACTGCTCGCGCCAGCGCGTCACGCGGGTCCATGCGAAGTCGGTGTCGCCGGGGGCGTAGTGCTCGCCGAGGTGCGCGACCCACGCGGCGGGATCCGCCTGAGAGGACGCGTCGGTGATGCGACGCTGGGCGATGCGACCGATCGCGGAATGCGATGGATCGTCGGGAGCGTCGGCCGGCCACCACGCGACGACCGGCGCGTCGGGGAGCAGCAGACCGGTCACGAGACTCTCGGCGTTGGAGCCCGCGGCGCCGTGGGCACGGAGCACCACGACCTCGCTCGCCCCGGCGTCGCCGCCCACGCGGATCTGCGCGTCGAGACGCGGCTCGACGTCGCCGTCGCCGAACAGGACGGCGATGACGCGCATCGGGTGCTCGCGCGACGCGTCGTTCGCGGCCTCGATGACCTCTTCTTCGGCACCGTGGTGCGTGACGATGATGAGCGTCAGCACGCGGCCGAGGGCCACGGCGCCGCCCTCTTCGCGCACGCTCACGAGCTTCTTCGAGATGGCGCTGACAGTGGTGTCGGGAAGATCGATGATCACGGGCGTCTCCAGGTGCGGCCGTCGCGGGCGAGGAGTTCGTCGGCGGAAGCCGGACCCCACGAACCGGGCGAATACTGTTCGAGCGGACCGCCCTGGGCGGCCCAGAACTCCTCGATCGGGTCGAGGATCTTCCAGCTGAGCTCCACCTCTTCGTGACGGGGGAACAGCGGCGGGTCTCCGAGCAGCACGTCGAGGATGAGGCGCTCGTAGGCCTCGGGGCTCGCCTCGGTGAAAGCGTGCCCGTAGCCGAAGTCCATCGTGACGTCGCGCACCTGGGTGCCGTCGCCGGGGACCTTCGAGCCGAAACGGATCGTCACACCCTCGTCGGGCTGAACACGGATGACGAGGGCGTTCTGCCCCAGCTCCTGCGTCTGGCTCTGCGAGAACAGCTGCTGCGGCGCGCGCTTGAACACCACGGCAACCTCGGTCACGCGGCGGCCCAGGCGTTTGCCGCTGCGGACGTAGAAGGGCACGCCCGACCAGCGGCGCGTGTTGATCTCGAGCTTGATCGCAGCGTACGTCTCGGTGACCGACTCGGGGTTCATGCCGTCTTCCTCGAGGAAGCCGAGCACCTGCTCCCCGCCCTGCCACCCGCCGGCGTACTGACCGCGAGCGGTGGCCTCGGCGAGGTTCTCGGGCACGCGGACCGCGGCGAGCACCTTCTCCTTCTCGGCACGCAGATCCGCGGCGTTGAAGCTGATGGGCTCTTCCATCGCGGTGAGGGCCAGGAGCTGGAGCAGGTGGTTTTGGATGACGTCACGGGCTGCACCGATGCCGTCGTAGTAGCCGGCTCGGCCGCCGACACCGATGTCCTCCGCCATGGTGATCTGCACGTGATCGACGTAGTTGCGATTCCAGATCGGCTCGTACAGCTCGTTGGCGAAACGCAGCGCGAGGATGTTCTGCACCGTCTCTTTGCCGAGGTAGTGGTCGATGCGGAAGATCGAGTCGGCGGGGAACGCGCTCTCGACGACCTCGTTCAGCTCGCGAGCGGAAGCGAGATCGTGGCCGAACGGCTTCTCGATGACCACGCGACGCCACCCGTTGACGCCGTCGGACTCGTCTCCGACGAGCCCCGATGCCTTGAGCTGGGTGGTCACCAGCGGAAAGGCCTTCGGCGGGATCGAGAGGTAGTAGGCGTGGTTTCCCATCGTGCCGCGCTCGGTGTCGAGCTTGTCGACCGTCGCACGCAGGCGCTGGAAGGCTTCGGGGTCGTCGAACTCGCCCTGGACGAAGCGGATGCCCTCGAGGAGTTCTTTCCACGTCTCTTCGCGGAACTCCGTGCGGGCGTACTTCTTGACCGACTCGTAGACGACCTTCGCGAAGTCCTGGTCCTCCCAGTCGCGGCGTGCGAACCCCACGAGCGCGAAGCCCGGGGGCAACAGCCCGCGGTTGGCGAGGTCGTAGACCGCCGGCATGAGTTTCTTGCGCGAGAGGTCGCCGGTGACGCCGAAGATCACGAGGGCGCTGGGCCCCGCGATTCGGCTCAAACGGCGATCCTCGGGATCGCGCAACGGATTGTGACCCGGAGTGATCTCTACGACCATGCTTACTGTGCCGCCTCGAAGAGTGAGAGGACCTCGACCTGCGGGTCGGTCAGCGTCAGCGTGACGACGGGACGGCCGTGGCCCTCCGCCAACACGCTCGCGTCTCCCGCGGCCTGTGCCTGGATGAGTTGTCCGAACGTGAACGGTCGACCGGGGATTTCGAGGTCGACATCGGTGCGTTCGAGGATCTGCAGGAAGACGCCGGTCGCGGGTCCTCCCTTGTGGTACTGCCCGGTGGAGTGCAGGAACCGCGGTCCCCACCCGAACGTCGTGGGGCGACCGGAATCGGCGGCCACGAGTTCGCGCAGTCCCGCAAGCTGGGCGAGGTCGAGTCGGTTCACGTACGCCTGAACGCTGACGTAGCCGTCCGCGGGTACCGTCTGCCACAGCGCCGCGAGCACACCGGCGACCGTTCCGCTGGCCGCCAGGGCCGGGTCGGAGACGCGCACCTCCACTCCGCCGTCGACGAAGGCCGGGGCGGTGGGGGCGGGTTGCGCGTCGAGCAGACCGCGCGTCGCGGTCTTGGCCGATTCGACGTCGGGCTGATCGAAGGGGTCGATCCCGAGCAGACGACCGGCGATCGCGGTGGCGTACTCCCACACGACGAACTGCGCGCCGAGTGAGCCGCTCACCAGCACCTCGCCGGTGTGGCGCTCGAACAGGTGGAAGGCGTCGGCATCGTCGACGAAGCGCACGACCTGCAGGTCGTCCGGTCTCGACTCGAGCTCGGGCGAGACCGGGAGCAGGACGACGGGCAGGATGCCGGTGCCGTTCTTACCCGTCGACTCGGCCACCAGCTGCTCGATCCAATCGGGGAGGCCGATGATGTGGCTGCCGTCGGTGACC
>JAKOMY010000170.1 GCA_022702225.1 Microbacteriaceae bacterium
GTACCCAAGGATCACTCAACTCTTATCCCCTTCGTGCATCAGTTACTAGCTACGCAGTTGCTTCTGGCGCATACGTGCTGAGGTGGCGTCCCGAGTCTGTGATCGGGAAAGATGCATGAGCCTCCGAGCGACGCATACCGGCGGGAGCAGATTCCGAAACCAATTCCAGCCGCGGCACGAAGTTCGGCACCGATTGAGGTTCGGAGTCAGATTGGTTGCGATCGAAGGTGAAGCCGAACTTCGTGCCCGATTTTGCAGCCACCTTCGATGTCAAAAGTGCGGTGGTCAGACCCGCCGCTGAGCTGAATTCGACAGCGACAGCGGATTCGTCGTATTGGTCAAAATCACTGAGGTGGGGTGCGCCCGCGACGGACGGGTACACCAACGAAAATGCGACACCCGCAGGCATATCCCCCGGCCCGACGCTTATAAGAGACACCCCCACCGGCACCACACTCCCTGACACGGATGCCCAGTCGACGTAGGCCTCCACGCTCCAAGCTCCTGCAGTGACACTTTCAGCGTCGAATGTTACCTGCGACGGATTTTCTCCGTTCGGACCTGTCACGATTACTTCCGCACGAGCCGGCGCACCAATTGCTTCGTTCGGGTAGGGGTTTATGATCCGAGTCGGAACAAAAACGCGTTCTGTTCCGAGGGGCAGACGAATGGTCAAATGACCTTCCCCCGAGTCGACTGCGACGGTGGTTACTAACTGGCCTCGCACCGTGAGAACTGCCGAGCCGGACACGGCGAATAGGCGCTGATCCCAGTTGAGCCGCAATATGCTCTCGTTCGCAGGATCAAGGGCAATATCCATCGGAAACGCACCCATGTAACTGGTAGACCACGTTTCGTCGAAAACCTGCATGAGCCGAACAGTGGTCTCATTCACCCTAACGGTCGGGAACTGATCGGAGGGTGATGCTGATTTTTCCGGGAGCGCAACTGCAGCCCCTGGCTGAGCTACGACGGTCGCGCTTACCGCTACCGCGGCTCCCTGCAGAAGGGTTCTCCGATCGAGCAACACAATGATCCAATCTGGTGAATTGTTAGGTCCGACGCCTTTGTCCCGCGCAATCCGACTCACTAGGGGATAAATGGTTGCGGTGACCACAACAAGAACGAAGCAGCGCCGCCAAGCAGCGAAGCGCCTAGAACTAGGAAAAGAGAGAGAAGGACGCCGCTGAACGCGTCTTTGCGCCACCTAGCCGCAATAACTGTCAATACGGTGATCACTGCCAGGTGAACGAGCACGAGCGGCGTGTAACCGAGGGCGGCGGCCGTTGCGGACGCGTTCTCCGCATTTGACCGACCAGCATCCTGGCCGCCCCCGTCCACCAACGCGCCAAACCAAATCCAGCTGCTAAACACAGCAAACGCGCTGAGAGCGGCAATTACCCAGAAGGCTTGGCCGGTGCCCGCCTTCCAGGGCGAAGAGCGGGTCAAGAGACGACCCACGGGGTTATCCGGAAGAAACTCAAATCGCGGCGACCTAGAGTCGGCGCAGACTTAGAGGGCTGAACACGCGTGCAGCGTTTCCCGTTCATTGCGCGGTTCCCCCCGGTCGAAGCGCAGTGCACCAGTCGCGTTCGTCCGGGGCGTTCTTAGCTTTTCAACACTCCCCGTGTATGTCAAATTGTTTTGCTCGCCTCATGTCGTCTTGAGCCCGGCTGAGGGGTCAGACTCTTGGCCGTCGCGTCACCCGTCCAAGCTGAACCAAGTGGACGACTGCCCGCCCGTGGCGGGAGATCAAGCTATGACTTCAACGGTCAATGTTTCCGGCCGCAGAGAGGCGAACGGCTCCTCCAATGGCTCTGGCGGGAGATGGATTGGTCCGACCGGCTTCGTTTCCCCGGCGCGACATTTTCTCGCAGTCCCGTTCCTGAAGGCGGTATGCCGCCTGACGATGCGCGCCCCTCCGACCCGCCCGTGAGAGGCAGTTCCGGCCCAGTCCCAGACACGTGGCGTGAGAGATCGACGACCCTGCTCGTCGACACCTTGTCTCGGATCGACGTAGATCTGGCCGCACACCGTCTGCGCCCGATCGGACGGTTGGCGCGGAGCATGTTCCGTCGTTCACTAGGCCGTGCGGGGGCTGCACTTTCGGCCCTTTGTACCCGCTCCAACGCTTCGTTGTCGGTCTGCGGTTTTCGAGAGAACCGATCGAGTTCTCGGCCGCACCCGTCAAGGAGGTGACCCGCTCATGAGCGAGTCCAACGTCAACACCCCGCCCGCCTCGGCTGCGTCCGCCAACGGACTTGGCTACGGCCCGATCAAACCCCTCGCGGTCAGACTCAACGAGTCCACCCGCACCCAGCTGGACATCATCGCCCAGCTCAACGACCGGACCGTCACCGACGAAGTCCGCCTCGCCATCGAAGCCTGGACTGAGACCGCGAGAGCCGACCCTGCTCTGCAGCGTCAAGCTCAAGCGGCACGTGAAGAGATCGAACGCGAGGCGACCGGCAAGTGGGACGCCATAGCGGCGATCTTCAACGCCACGCCAGCGTCGAAGCCCACCCGCGCGAAAGCGGCGACCGCCTGAGGTGAGCACACCTCACACGAGGCGGCCGGCTTGAGCCCGTCCATTGAGGAAGGTGCTCGCCGGCCGTCGTCGCCCATCGATACCGCGCACGGCCCGCTCGTTTGTGCTCAGCGATATTACGAGAACCATCCGGTCCCCGGTCGCACGCACAAAGGAGAATCACCATGGTGCGAGGCATCATCATCCCGGCGTCCGACGCCGACGACATGCGCGCTCTTGAGCTCAGGGAAGTCGAGGACTACCAGAGAGCCGTTGGGGGATGGATCGAGGCGCTCGACATCCTCAGCTTCGGCTGC
>JAKOMY010000181.1 GCA_022702225.1 Microbacteriaceae bacterium
GTGGTCGAGCGTCTGCAGGCCGGTGGCGAGATGGAAGGGCTCGGGGTGAGCCGTGGTCGCCGTGGGGACGAGACCGATCCGGCGCGTGGCCGGGGCCAGGAACGACGCCAACAGCACGGCGTCGAGACGGCCGCGGGCGCGGTCGCGGCGGGTCTCGGCATCCGGTTCGAAGGAGCGACCGCCCAGGCTCAGTGCGTCCTCGATCGTCGCCAGGACGAGCCCCGCGCCGTCGGCCGTGCGGGCGAGCTCACGCCAGTACGCGGCGGAGGTCAGCTCGGTGGGCCGGGCCGTGGGCTCGCGCCACGCGGCCGGGTGCCAGCCGGCACCGTCCAGGGCGACGGCGAGGTGGATGCGGTCCGGCATCGGGGGCTCCTTCTGTCAGTCGAGGTGCTGATCACCCTCTCTCCGGAGCACGGCGGGTCTCAATCCGTGACGTCATACAACGCCTCGGGGCGTCACGGAGGGGCATGAGTCCGGGGCTTCGCCCTGCGTGGAACATCGCCCTCACGGGTTGAGGCGTCTTGAGCGCCCCATCGATAGCGCGCATCACGGCAGATGCGCAGGCTTCTGACCCGAAACCCGAGCCGGCCTACGGGCGCTCGGCTACGACCGTGGTGACGTCTTCCATCGCTCGCACCCAGTCCGAAGTGCTGCGGCTGCGCAGTTCGATGAGGTCGAGTGTGCGCGCAAGATCATCGAGAAGATTTCGCGTGAAGACGGGCTCGTGGTGGGCGAGTCGGTTACGGAGGTGACGAAGGACGTCGAGATCTTGGTAGATGCGATTTCGCAGGCTGGCCGCGGGCATCGGCGACGCGTACGGGAACGCCCACGCGATGTGGGGCTCCCAGAGGCGGACATCGTTGCGACTGGTGAAGAGCTTCTGCCAGAACACGAACTTCAGTTCTGCGATGACCTTTCCCGTCGTCGGATTGGAGCCGCGTGTGTTCAGCAGGTCGCGTCGCGGGTTGTAGCGACCCGTGTTCGGCAAACTGGCCGCGAAGGTCGGGTTCCAAGGCCACTGCGGACCGTACAGGCGCTCCAGCACAGCCGCGGCCGCGTTCCGTGTCGAAATCTCAGCGAAGTGCGCGGGGAGCATCAGGGCTGCGGATACCCGAGCATTCCAGCCGTAGAGGTCGACGGCCTTGGCCGTGTCTCCGCCGGCTGCGGCGATATAAGTGCCAGAGCGTGGCGCGCTGAGCGTCGCGCGGATCTCGACCTCGTCAGGCGGAGTGGCAGCAGGCATCTTGCGAATGTACAATAGGGCTCACTAGTCGCGGGACTTGCGGGCTTCGGCCTCCCCCCGCGGACATACGAAGTTCCAAGGCCCCGTCATCTGACGGGGCCTTCTTCGTCGATGGGACTCCTGCGGCCTGTCCGCGGGTGAGGGTCATCGACCAAAAGTGTGTATGGGTCGGGCGTGTCAGCTCCGGCCCTCGCCGTGGGCGGTCAGTCGCCCGTCGGCGCCCAGCCCAGCAACGGCCCGAGCCGCCCCGCGATGTCTTCGAGGATCTGCACGTAGTCGTCGGGAGCGAGGTCGAAGGGGAGGGCGAAGGCCACCTCGTCGATCTCGGGAAACGATCGCGACGACTGCAGGCGCTCGGCGATCTGCTCCGAGGTGCCGACGAGGTCCTCCGCGAACAGCAGCCCGCGCGGACCCTGAGGGATGCCGACGCGCCTGCGCCGCGACTCGGCGTAGGCCTCGTACCGCCGACGCTGCTCGGGCGTGGCCGTGTCGGTGGGCACGACGACCAGCCCCTGCGACACCCGGGCGTTCTCGCCGTCGGTATGCGTGTCGCGGTAGAGCCGGATCTGCGCGTGCTGCTCGATGTCGAAGTCGGTCGAGGTCGTCGACTGGATGACGCTGCTGGTCAGCAGGTGGAAGCCGTTCTCGGCCGCCCAGGTCGTGGAGGTCGGGCTGCCCGCGCCGTACCAGAGTCGATCGGCCAGCCCCACCGCGTGCGGTTCGACCCGTTCGGAGTACTCCTCGATGCCCTCCGTCCCCGAGAACGGGCTGGCCTGCTCCCCGGAGAGGAAGCGGCGCAGGCGCGAAAGGCGCTCGTAACCGAAGTCCTCGCGGTCGGCGGTGTCGGGGTAGAGGGCGGAGGCGATCTCGTCGAGACGACGCGGAGGGCCCACCGAGAAGCCGGGTTCGAGGCGCCCCCCGCTGAGCACGTCGACGGTCGCCAGGTCCTCGGCGAGGCGCAGGGGGTTCTCCCACCCGAGCGGGATGACGGCCGTGCCCAGCCGGATCCGGCTCGTGCGCTGCGACGCAGCGGCGAGCACCGCGACGGGGGACGAGATGCCGTACTGCAGGTGCCGGTCGCGCAGCCACGCGCTGTCGAAGCCGAGGCGCTCGCCGCGGGCGATGATCGACAGGGTCGTCTCGTGCCCGGCACGCGGGTTCTCGCGGTCGAACAGGCCGATGGTGAGAAAGCCGAGGGAGCGGAGGGGGCGCGTCACACCGTCACGGTACTGGCGAGTGCACGGGAAGGGGCGATGGGCGTCATCCGCCGTCACGACGGGTCGGTGCGCGAGGGCCTCGGGCGATACTGGCGTGATGACGGCTCTGTACGCGACCTGGACCATCGAGAACGTCGCGTGGACCGATCACCGCGCGCTCGCGCTTCGCGAGGCGATGGATGCCGAGATCTCACCGCGCTACGCCGGGGTCTTCGCCGCGTTCGACGAGGTGACGGCGGCCGCTCTCGCCGAGGACTTCGCTCTCGACCCCGCCACGGTCGTGGAGGTCGCGCTGGTGCTCGACGCCGACGGCCGCGCAGTCGGTCACGCCGCCCTGCGCGCCCTCGGCGACGAGCTCGAGGTCAAGCGCGTGTACGTCGACCCCCGGGCGCGGGGGCGCGGAGCCAGCCGTGCGCTGATGACCGAGCTCGAGCGTCTCGCCGTCGCCCGCGGGGCGTCTCGGCTCATCCTGCAGACGGGCGACCGGCAACCCGAGGCCATCGCGCTCTACGAGCGCATCGGTTACGCGCCGATCGCGGTCTTCGAGCCGTACACGCGCTTCGCGGGGTCGCGGTGCTTCGCCAAGCTCCTCGGAGCATGAGCGTGGAACAGCTCGACGTCGCCGTCATCGGCGCCGGCGCCATGGGGGCCGCCACGGCCTGGCATCTCGCGCGCGCAGGGAAAGAAGTCGCGGTCTTCGAGCAGTTCGAGCCCGGACACGTGCGCGGCGCTTCGCACGGAGCCTCGCGCAACTTCAACGTCGCCTACGTCGAGCCGTCGTATCTCGCCTGGCTGCGCGACGCCGAGGTGCTGTGGCGCGAGCTCGAGGCCGAGGCCGATCGGCCGTTGCTGACGACGACCGGCATCGTGACGCACGGCCCCGGTGTCGATCACGTCGCCGCCGCGGCCGCCATCTCGGCGGGCGGTTTCGCGGCCGAGGTCCTCGACCCCTCCGAGGCGGCGGCGCGATGGCCCGGTCTCCGCTTCGACGGACCGGTCCTGCACAATGCCGGTGCGGGGCGAGTGGATGCCGACGCCTCGGTCGCCGCCTTCCTCTCGGGCGCGGCACGGGCCGGTGCCCAGATGCGATGGAACAGCGCCGTGAGCGACATCGAGGTGCGCGGCGACGACGACGTGCGGTTCAGCGTGACGGATGCCGAGGGATGCCGCCGCGTGCGCGCTCGACGCCTCGTGTGCACGGCCGGCGCCTGGACGGCGAAGACGCTCGGCGGGGTGGCCGGGGTGACCCTGCCCGCCCTGCGCGTCACTCAGGAGCAGCCCGCGCATTTCCGCCCCGTCGACGGGGCGCCGCACTGGCCGGGCTTCAACCACCACCCCGCGGCGTCCGACCCGGCGACGCCGTGGTTCCTCGCGCCCGTCTACGGCATGCTCACCCCGGGGCAGGGAGTCAAGGCCGGGTGGCACGCCGCAGGCCCCGAGACCGACCCGGACCGCCGCAGCTTCCTTCCCGACCGTGAGCTGACCGCAGCGCTCGTCCGCTACGCCGCGGAGTGGATTCCGGGGGTGGATGCCGCGGCCTTCGCCGAGATCACCTGCACCTACACCTCGACCGTCGATGCTCGCTTCGTCCTCGACCGGATGGGCCCGATCGTGGTGGGGGCGGGCTTCTCGGGCCACGGCTTCAAGTTCACGCCCGTGGTCGGGCGGACTCTCGCCGCGCTCGCTGCGGGCTGAGCCCGGGCCGGTGGTTCGGGGCGTGAGATGTGCACCGGGGCGGACGGTGACCGCCCCGGTGCGCGGATCGCGCCCCGAACGGCGCGGGAAGGGGTGGGCGTCAGAGGTCGTATGCGAAAGCGCGCAG
>JAKOMY010000185.1 GCA_022702225.1 Microbacteriaceae bacterium
TCCCCGGCCGCCCGTGACGAGATCGGCCAGATCGAGGAGCTGTCGCGGGGAGCGCTGGCCGACGTGCGGGCGACGGTCCACGGTTACCGGGGCGTGAGCATCAGCGGCGAGCTCGCCGCGGCGCGAGCAGCGCTCGAGAGCGCGGGAGTGTCCGCCGACCTCCCCGGCTCCACCGACCAGGTTCCCGCCGACCGGCGTGAACTCGCCGGCTGGGTCGTTCGAGAAGCCGTGACCAACGTGGTCCGCCATTCCGGCGCGAGTGCCTGCCGCGTGCGACTCGACAACCGCTCCATCGAGGTCGCCGACGACGGTTGCGGCCCGGCGTCCACGGCATCCACCGGCTCGGGACTGACGGGGCTCCGCGAACGCGTCGAGACCTCGGGGGCGCGGTTGACGATCGGTCGCAGCGACCTCGGCGGGTTCCGAGTGAAGGTGGCGTGGTGATCCGACTGCTCATCGCCGACGATCAAGCTCTCGTGCGCGGGGCCCTCGCCGCCCTCCTGGGACTCGAGCCCGACATCGAGGTCGTCGCCCAGGTCGGACGCGGAGACGAGGTCGTCGAGGCCGCGCGGTCGTCGGACGCCGACGTCGCCCTGCTCGACATCGAGATGCCCGGCCTCGACGGGATCGCTGCGGCATCCCTCCTGCGCTCGGAGGTTCCCGGATGCCGCGCCCTCATGGTCACGACCTTCGGGCGCCCCGGGTACCTGGCGCGGGCCATGCAGGCCGGCGCCTCGGGTTTCGTCGTCAAGGACACCCCGGCGGCCGAACTCGCGAATGCGGTGCGGCGGGTGTCTGAGGGTCTGCGCGTGGTCGACCCGCAGCTCGCCGCCGAGTCGCTCGCCCAGGGCGACTCACCCCTGACCGAACGCGAGACCGACGTGCTCGCCGCAGCGCGCGACGGCGGCTCGATCGCCGACATCGCCCGCACCGTGCACCTGTCGGAGGGCACGGTCAAGAACCACCTGTCGAGCGCGATCGGCAAGACCGGCGGGCGGAATCGGGCGGATGCCGTGCGGGTCGCTGTGGAGCGGGGGTGGCTCTGATTAGGCGCCCACCCCGAACGCCACCGCCTCCTCCTCCGTCAGCATCCGCGACCGAATGAGGAATCGCATGCCCGTCGGTCCCTCGACCGAGAACCCGGCGCCACGCCCGGAACGACGTCATGGGCGGGGGTCGTCGCCGAGCTCCCGACGCCCGGAGGGACCCTTCACATCCGGGAGGGACACCCGATCCTGTGAGCCCTGAACGAGGAGCTCCCCGATCTCGCGCGATCTTTCCGTACTTCGAGCAGACAACCCGCTCGAGGGGGACGACAGCACGTACGTCGAGGTCTCGGCGCCGCTGACGTCGACCCGCACGTGCGAGTGGAATCACGGCCTCGGCGAGATCGTCACCGCCCTGCTCGGCAGAGGCCTCCGCTTCGACGCGCTCGTCGAGCACGGCAGCGTCCCGTGGGAGGCCATCCCCGGCCGCGCGACCTCACGGAAGGACGGCGAGTACGCCCTAACCGAGCAGCCGTCCGTCATGCCTCTGAGCTACACGATCCGGGCAACTAAGGGGCGTGAGCGGGGGCGCAAAACCTTCCGAAGGTGGAGGGGACTGCACAGCCCCGTTCGGCGCCCTGGATGTCATCGGCCGCCAAAAAGCAGCGCGGCACCCCCCGCAACCCCCATCGCGGCGACCACGGCCAGTAGGTACCACGTGACTCGCATACGGTTCACACGGCTGCCCCGCGACTGCATGGGCGTCACGGGCGCGCCGAACTGGTGTACCTCAGCGCCCGAGGACGAGGCGTCCATCGGGAAGGTCTCACGAACACGGTCCATGAGTAGCTGCGCTGTACGAAGAGTGTGCTTCCATGACTGCGCGTCGTCCGTCGAAAGAGAGCGAGGGGCGTACAGAAACAGCCACCGTCCGTTCAGTTCCACATCCAACGGATATGACCCGTTGTCCAACGCCTCGACGACCTCGGGCGTCAGGAGCGCGTCAGCCGCAAACTCTGCTCCGGGGGCTGCCTCTACGCGGAGGCCGCTACGACTTTCGTCCGCTAGAGCCCCGGCCGGGGTTGCCGGCAGAGGGCTCTGGGCAAAGTTCGACCGCGATTCCATCGTGACGGAGGGCATCGCGACGCCGACGTCCACAGCAAGATACCCCCACCGCTGAGTGAACTGGTTCCCCACAGCGACCTCCGTGTAGAAGCTGTCACCGATCTCCATCATGGGAGTGCCGGGGATGCGCACGATGTTGACGGCGCGCTGCGAGAATCGCGACCTGCCATTCGGTTCGCGAAAGACCACCCCGGGCAGCTGCTGCTCGACCGCATGCGTGTAGTACTGCCAGCCGTTCGCCAGGGCTAGACGAGCGACGGCGTTCGCCGTCGGGTCTGTCCTCGCCGGCGGATCGGTCGGATGCGTGAGCGGCGTGAAGTCGATGTCAGCGTGCACGGGGTCATTCTGCCCGCTGCGGTGTCAAGACGAGACTCCGTCTGTGGCGCGGGAGACCCTATGGTGTTGAGCACGACATTCAAGGAGGGCTGAGTGACGGACTCTGCAGAAGTGAAAGAAGCGCTACTCAAGCTCGACAGGCAGGTGGCCCTGAGCCAGCGTCGGGCGGAGCAGATGCAGCAACTCGCATCGGACATCGAGGCGATACGCGTCGAAATCTCCTCCCCAGGTGGACAGGTAAACGTTTCAGTGGATGCCAACGGACGGTTGCTCGATGTCGGCTTCACTCACCAGGCGTTCGTATTGGGTCCCGATCGGGTCCGTTCGTTGCTCCTTCAGGCGCTCGACGAGGGCTACGAGGAAGCGACACGTCGCAGTATCGCCCTGGCTACGGATGCTCTCGGACCCGACGCGCCAACGGTCGCTGGCCTTCGCACGAATGCTGAACGGTACCGCCCACAAGCGAAGCAAGAGGATGCAGGGTGAGCGACGATCGTATTCGAGTAGATCCGGATTTCCTGCGGCAGCACGCTCGTAAAGTGGCGGCGCTGTCGAGCGACGTTGCTGAAGCCGCCTCGGCGGCAGGGCATGTCTCTCTCGGAGGGCAGGCTTTCGGAATCATTTGTGCCTTTGCCGCCACCCCGACGACTCTCCTCGGCTTGAGCGCTACAGGTGCCCTCCAATCCGTTGAGCGCGCCCTGGGGAGAGCTGCAACCGCAGCAACGCAGATGGCCGACGACTTCGAGGACCTCGAGAACCGCTTCGTGTACGAGCTAGAAACTCTCCGAGCGAAAATTGACGGCGGTGTATACACGTGACGGAGACAAATGCGCTGATCGCACTACCGGAAGCAGGCAGTCTCGCCGACGGCATTGGTCCGTTCGAAGATGGATCTCTCCTCGTCGAGTCCATCTCGGGGGGCGATTGGATTGGGGCATCACTTGCCGGGGGCTCGATCCTCGCGTCTGGCGTCGACGCGGTCGTAAACCCGATCGCGACCCTCGTCTCGCTCGGCGTTGGATGGCTTCTCGAACATATGTGGCCGCTGAACGACTGGCTGAACGAGCTCACCGGCGACCATCACGAGGTCGCCGGTTTCGCCGAGACCTGGCAGAACATCGCGGGTCGACTCACTGGGTCGTCAGACTCGCTGCGTTTTTACGTTAGCGACCTGGGCGACTTCGACGGGGCCGCTGCTGACGCCTACCGCGCGTTGCTTACGGCCCTGACGTCGTCATTGCACAGGTGCGCTGAACTGTGCTCCGGACTTGGGATTGCGGCGGAGTTACTTGCTGGGATCATCAAGGCGGTACACGATGTCGTCCGCGACGTGATCGCAGACCTCGTCGGGTTCGTCGTTCAGGAGCTGGCGCTGGTTGCAGGAACCTTGGGGGCGGCAACACCGGTAGTGGCCGCCCAACTGGCGGTGAAATCGGCCAAATGGACCGCCCTTCTCTCCGGATTCATCCGCGACCTCGTGACGTCCGCCGGAAGTTACGTGGATCTTGCCAAGACGATCAGGGAATTCGTCGACCGGGCATCCTCGGCCATCGACGGGAGTGTGCCCGCCGCGTGACTCCGCTTCTCGATCGGGCCTTGGCCGCCGTTCCTCCCGCCAATTGAGTATGCGGCGACCTCGGCGTTCTGCGTTGCTATGCCTGCATTCAGCAACTCGCGATCGGGTGCCCCGCGAGATCCGGCTACTGCCGGGGCACACCGCATTGGCGATTGCCTACGACAAAGGGGCTGAACATCGTTACCGCTCCCTTCATCCGGCGCGATCTCATGCATTGCTGGGTCGTGCGGCCGGTTGTGCCGGTCCCTCGGCCCCTCTCGCATTTGGTCGGCGCAGGAGTACGGCTGCGTCATGAGTCCGGCAGCTCGCGACTAACGCGATGGTAAGCGACATACGAAGCGCCTCGGGTTGGTGAGGACCTGCTCCTTTGGCATTACGACGACGCGCCCACCCCGAACGCCACCGCCTCCTCCTCCGTCAGCATCCGCGACCGAATGAGGAACCGCATGCCCGTCGGTCCTTCCACCGAGAAGCCGGCGCCGCGCCCCGGAACGACGTCGATCGTCAGGTGCGTGAACTTCCAGTACTCGAACTGCGACTCCGACATGTAGACCTCGACGGGGTCGTCGAGTCCGACCTCGATGTCGCCGAGGTGCACGTCGCTGGGACCGGTGAGGAACATGCCCACGGGGTAACACATGGGGGAGCTGCCATCGCAGCACCCGCCGGACTGGTGGAACATCAGCGGCCCGTGCTTCACCGTCAGCTCGCGCAGCAGCGCGGCCGCGGCATCCGTCACGTCCACGCGGGAGAGTTCTGGCATCCGTTCCCGTCCTTCGTTGAGGCATGTCCCACTTCGTGCGGAGATCGCGAACCCGATCCGCACAAAGTGGGACATGTATACCGTCCGCCACGCTGCGTGTCCCACTTCGTGCGAGTTCAGTCCGTCAAGCTCGCGCGAAGCGGGACATTCCGGAGGAAGCTCAGAAGAAGCCCATCGCCCCGTCGGCGTACGACACGAGCAGGTTCTTCGTCTGCTGGTAGTGGTCGAGCATCTTGAGGTGGTTCTCGCGGCCGATGCCCGACTGCTTGTACCCACCGAACGCCGCGTGCGCGGGGTACTGGTGGTAGGTGTTCGTCCAGACGCGCCCGGCCTCGATGGCCCGGCCCGCGCGATAGGCGGTGTCGCCGCTGCGGCTCCAGACACCGGCGCCCAGGCCGTACAGCGTGTCGTTGGCGATCGAGATCGCGTCGTCGAAGTCGTCGAACGACGTGACCGACAGCACCGGCCCGAAGATCTCCTCCTGGAAGATCCGCATGTCGTTCGTGCCCTCGAACACGGTCGGCGCGACGTAATACCCGCCCGACAGGTCACCGCCGAGGTCGACCCGCTCCCCGCCCGTGAGCAGCTTCGCACCGCCCTGCTTGCCGATGTCGATGTACGACAGGATCTTCTCGAGCTGGTCGTTCGAGGCTTGCGCGCCGATCATCGTCTCGGGGTCGAGCGGGTTGCCCTGGCGCACTTTCTTGACGCGCTCGAGGCCGTCGCCGAGGAACTGATCGTAGATCGACCGCTGGATCAGCGAGCGCGATGGGCACGTGCACACCTCGCCCTGGTTCAACGCGAACATCGTGAAACCCTCGAGCGCCTTGTCGTAATAGGCGTCGTCGTTGTGCAGAGCGACGTCTTCGAAGAAGACATTGGGGCTCTTGCCTCCGAGCTCGAGCGTGACGGGGATGAGGTTCTGCGAGGCGTACTGCATGATCAGGCGGCCGGTCGTGGTCTCGCCGGTGAAGGCGATCTTGCGGATCCGCTTGTGCTGGGCGAGCGGTGCTCCCGCCTCGATGCCGAAGCCGTTCACGATGTTCACGACACCCGCCGGCAGGAGGTCGCCGATGATGTCGAAGAGGAACAGGAGAGATGCCGGGGTCTGCTCTGCCGGCTTGATCACGACGCAGTTGCCCGCGGCGAGGGCGGGGGCCAGCTTCCACGCGGCCATGAGGATCGGGAAGTTCCACGGGATGATCTGACCCACCACACCCAGCGGCTCGTTGAAGTGGTACGCCACGGTGTTCTCGTCGAGCTGGCTGAGCGATCCCTCCTGCGCCCGCAGCACACCGGCGAAGTAGCGGAAGTGGTCGACGGTCAGGGGGATGTCGGCCGCGAGCGTCTCACGTACCGGCTTGCCGTTCTCCCACGTCTCGGCGACGGCGATCTTCTCGAGGTTCTCTTCGATCCGATCGGCGATCTTGTTCAGGATGACGCTGCGCTCGGCCGGGGTGGTCTTCTTCCACGACGCGAACGCCTTCCACCCCGCCTCGACCGCGCGGTCGATGTCGTGCGCGTCGCCGCGAGCGACCTCGCAGAACGGCTTGCCGGTGACGGGGGTGATGTTCTCGAAGTACTCGCCGCTGTGCGGTTCGACCCACTCGCCGCCGATGTAGTGCCCGTACCGCGAACGGTACTCGGCGACGGCCCCGCGGGTTCCGGGAGCGGCGTAGACGCTCGAGACGCCTTCTTCGACGATGGTCATGCGTGTCTCCTTCGACGGTCATGAGTCGCCGCGTCGGCTTCGGGCGGCGATGCGCCGACGGTACGCCGGGAGAGGTTGCATCGGGTTGCACGGGGTCGTCGTGGCCGCGGAGGGCGCGAGATCACGTGACCTGGACGAAAACACACGACAAGACGGGTGATGTCGGCGAGATCACGTGATCTCGCGACCTCACCGCACCCCGCGAAACGACGGATGCCACGACCCCGAGGCCGTGGCATCCGTTCTGCGCGTCGAAGACTA